>DAHXMN010000140.1 GCA_027371725.1 Candidatus Woesearchaeota archaeon
TAGAGGAGCAGCGCGTACTGTCCGAGCCAGAGGCCGTAGAGGCCGCCCATCCCGATGAGGAGCTTCGAGTCCGCGCCGCCCCACTGTCCGCCGTAGAACATGAGGAGGCCGAGGAGGAGCATGGCGAGCTCGCCGGCGGCCATGGCGAGGAAGGGCTGCCAGTTCCAGAGGAGGATGGCCTTGAGGGTGCCGTACGCGGCGGCGAAGACGATGAGGCCGTAGCTGAGAAGATCGGGCACTTCCCGCGTGCGGAGGTCGTGCCACGACGCCGCCGCGAGGAAGAGCAAGCCGATGACGAACGGCACAGGGTCCATGCGCCATTCCCGGGCAAGCACCCATTATAAAAATTTGGGTTTTATGAGGGAACGAGGATTCGGGAGAGAAGACGGGAGAAAGAGGAGAAAGGGAAGGCGAGAAGGAGAGATGAGAGAAGAGGAGGAAGACCCTACTCCTTCTGCTCCTCGACGATCTCCTCGACGACGATGGCGTAGACGGGGCAGCTCTCCGCGGCCTCTTTGTTGATGGCGAGGTCTTTCTCTTCCACGATGAGCTCCCACTTGCCGTCGGGCCGCTTGGCGCCGCCTTTGAGGTCCACCTTGCCGTCGTCGGCGAGCGTCCAGACCTCGGGAGCGACCGCGTTGCAGGCGAGCGCGCCGATGCACGTGTCGCGGTCGAAGATGATCCGGTACTTCTTGGCCATTACTGCACCTCAGGAATGTATGAGAGCGGTGAATGCCCCGTCCCCTTTTTAAAACTTTTCCGTAGACGAAAAAAGAGCGTTCCGGAGGAAGGATCAGGAAACAGGAACGTCATCGCCACAGCCACATGGGGCGCCATCGCCACCAGCGGCTCTTAGGCAAACTCTTAGGCAAATGGAGTCGTCACCGGCCAGCGAACGTCGAGCAGCCGGTGACGACCACGAACGCGATTCGCCTAAGAGCCGCCACCAGCGCAACCCTTTAATACCGGCTGGCCGCTCCGCGGAAGGATGGGAGACGAGACGGCCGCGGAAGGAAAGGAGTCGGGTGAGGGGAAGGCGGCGCGGCGGCTCCCCGACGGATTCATCGCGGAATTCGTGGCGTTCCTCCGCGCGAACGAGGAGCATCTCACCAAGGACGTCATCGCCCGCGAGAAGAAACGGCTGGCGGTCACGCACGGCGTCGAAGGCATCCCGAGCGACATCGCAGTCCTCACCCATCTCGATGGCGAACAGCTCGCGTTCGCGAAGCCGCATCTCCTCGCCAAGCCCGTACGCTCGGGCAGCGGCGTCAGCGTCGTCGCGGTCATGACCCGGCCGAGCAGGTGCCCGCACGGCCGCTGCACGTACTGTCCCGGCGGCCTCGGCAGCGTCTTCGGCGACGTGCCGCAGAGCTACACCGGCCACGAGCCCGCGACGATGCGCGGTATCCGCGCCGGCTTCGACGCGTACCTCCAGGTCTTCAGCCGGCTCGAGCAATACGTCGCGGGCGGTCATGACCCTGAGAAAGCGGAGCTGATCCTGATGGGCGGCACGTTCCCCAACGAGGACGAGCGGTATCAGGAGTCGTTCGTCCGCGACGCGTTCCAGGCGCTGGACGACTTCTCCGCGGAGTTCTATGACGGGGGAGGAACGCTCCTCGTCGAACGGTTCAGGGAGTTCTTCTCGCTGCCGGGCAGCGTCGGGGATAAAGAACGAGTGGAACGAGTGCGAGAAAGGGCGTTAGGACTAAAACAACGACGGACGCTCAGCCTCGAAGAGTCCCAGGACGAGAACGAGTCCGCGAAGATCCGGTGCGTCGGTCTCACTATCGAGACGGGGCCGAGCCACGGAAGATTAGAACAGGGGAACCGGATGCTCGCCCTCGGCTGCACGCGCGTCGAGCTGGGGGTGCAGACGACGTTCGATGACGTCCTCGAGAAGGTGCACCGCGACCACACCGTCCAGGATTCCATCGACTCGATCGGCGAGCTGCGCGACCTCGGCTTCAAGCTCGTCTTCCACGTGATGCTCGGCCTCCCCGGGATGACGCGGGAGCGCGACCTCGCCGCGATGCGGCGGCTGTTCGACGACCCCTCGTTCCGGCCGGACATGGTGAAGGTCTACCCGTGCATGGTGATGCCCGGGACGCCGCTCTTCACGGAGTACGAAAAGGGCG
>DAHXMN010000141.1 GCA_027371725.1 Candidatus Woesearchaeota archaeon
GGTGAAAGAGGCGTTGGTGCTCCAACTCCTCGGCGGCGTCCGGAAGCACCGCGGCGAGGGCGGCGTCCAGTCCCGGGGCGACATCCACGTCCTGCTGATCGGCGATCCGGGCGCGGGCAAGTCCCAGCTGCTCAAGCGCGTCAGCTTCGTCGCGCCGAAAGCGCGGTTCGTCTCGGGGAAGGGCGCGAGCGGCGCCGGTTTGACGGCGGCGGTCGTCCGGGATGAGTTCCTCAAGGGGTGGGCTTTGGAAGCCGGCGCGCTCGTGCTCGCCAACAGGGGCATCTGCTGCATCGACGAGCTGGACAAGATGACGCCCGAGGACCGGAGCGCGATGCACGAGGCGCTCGAGCAGCAGACCGTCACGATCAGCAAGGCGAACATCCAAGCCACCCTGCGCTCCGAGACGACGGTGCTCGCCGCCGCCAATCCGAAGTTCGGCCGGTTCGACCCGTACGAGCTGCTCGCGAAGCAGATCGACCTGCCCAGCACGCTCATCAATAGGTTCGACCTCATCTTCCCGATCCGCGACCTGCCCGACCGGGAGAAGGACGAGCAGCTCGCCAGCTTCATCCTCAAGCTCCACAAGGAGAACACGCAGATGGAGGGCCCGGTCGACGCCGAGTTCCTCCGCAAGTACATCAGCTACGCGAAGCAGCGCATCCATCCGGTCATCTCGCAGGAGGCGATGGAGGAGATCAAGGAGTACTACATCAAGATGCGCGGCTCCGGCGGCGGAGGCGAGGAGGCGATCAAGGCGATCCCGATCAGCGCCCGGCAGCTCGAAGCCCTCGTGCGGCTGACCGAGGCGAGCGCGAAGGCGCGGCTCTCGGGGACGGCGACGAAGAAGGATGCGAAGATCGCCATCGACCTGGTGCACCACTGCCTCAGCGAGATCGGCCTTGACCCGACGACGGGCAAGTTCGACATCGACCGGATCAGCACCCGCGTCACTGCCAGGCAGCGGAGCGCGATCGCCGTCGTGAAGGAGATCGTGACCGACCTCGAAGCCGCCGTCGGCAAGGTGATCCCCGTCGAGGACATCGTCCGCGAGGGCGAAATCAAGGGGCTTTCCGGCGACGTGGTAGAGGAGACGCTCGAGAAGCTCAAACGGGCGGGCGACCTCTTCTCCCCCAAGCAGGGATTCGTCTCGAGGATCTAGGTGGAGAAGATGGCCGAACGCCTCACCGCGCGGAAATGCTCGCTCCACGACCTGCTCGCGGGCGAGTACGTCGTCAAGGCGAACGAGCCGAACCAGCTCGTCACGCCGCACGGCCCGGCGAGCAGGGCGAACATCATCGCGGCCGTCGTCGCCAAACCGGGAAACGCGGCGCTGCTCCTCGACGATGGGAGCGGCCAAGCGGAAGCGCGCGCCTTCGACGACCAGAAACTCTTCGACAACATCCTCCTGGGCGACATCATCCTGCTCATCGGCCGGCCGCGGAAGCACGAGGGGCGGCCGTACATCGTCGCGGAGATCGCGAAGCGGCTCGGTTCGCCGAAATGGCTCGAGCTCCGGAAGGCGGAGCTCGCGCAGACGGAAAAGGCGGTCTCCGTTCCGAAAAAGAAGAACTCGCCAGTCGCCCCCCGACCAGTTTCTGAAGAAAAAAAAGACGGGAAGGGAGAAGAGGGGCTGAAGAAGGCGAAGGACGAGGGATCCGCCAAACCCGTTACGAAGACGGCCGTGGAGGACGAGGGCGAGGTCGTCGCGCTGACGAGCGAACGCGTGCTCGCCGCCATCAAGGAGCTCGACGACGGGGCGGGCGCGCCCATGGAGAGGATCGTGGCGCGCCTCGGCGGCGGCGCGGAGACGGCATTGACCGACCTCATGGCCGAGGGCGAGATCTTCGAGATCCGGCCGGGCAGAGTGAAGGTGCTTGAATGAAGGTCTATCTTGTCCGTCATGGCGAGACTGAAGAGAACCGTGCCGGCATCATCCAAGGAAAACTCATAGAGGGGACTCTCTCTGAAAAAGGAGAAGAACAGGCAAGAGCGTTAGCATCAAACTTGGCGAAGGAACGCTTCGATCGCGTCTTCTCAAGCAGCCTGCGGCGCGCGAAAGAGACCGCACGCATCATCGCTCAGGAAAAGAAGGTAGAACTCTTC
>DAHXMN010000142.1 GCA_027371725.1 Candidatus Woesearchaeota archaeon
CCGCCATCGGCGTCGTCATCGGCCTCAGCACGACGCTCTTCGTCAAGGCGCTCGACTGGTCGGTCAAGGCGGCGGACCTCGCCGTCCCGTTCTACATCCTCCTGCCGATCGCGCTCGTCGCGAACGTCCTCTTCCTGAAGTATGTCTTCCCTTCGGGGGACGCGCACACGACGGACAAGGTGATCGAGTACATCCACAAGTTCAAGCGGATCCCTGGCTGGTCGCTCGTCACCGCGTTCTTCGCGCCGATCATCACGATCGCGGGCGGCGGCTCCGTCGGCAAGGAAGCGCCGGCGGCGGACATCGGCGCGACGATCGGCTCGATCTTCGGCAACGTCTTCCGCCTGGACTCGGACGACGCGCGGAAGCTCACCATCTGCGGCATCAGCGCCGGCTTCGCCGCGGTCTTCGGCACGCCGCTCGCCGGCGCGGTCTTCGGCATCGAGGTCCTCTTCGTCGGCAGCCTCCTCTACGAGGTGCTCCTGCCGAGCTTCATCGCCGGGATCACCGCGTACGGCGTCTCCTCGGCCCTGGGCATCCCGTACTTCTACCACCCCATCGACTTCGTCCCGGTCTTCACCGAGGCGTTCTTCATCAAGGTGGTGATCGCCGGCGTCTTCTTCGGGCTCTGCACCTTCCTCCTCATCGAGGTCCTGAAACGGGCGAAAGCGGCGGCGAAGGGCCTGCCGGGCCAGGACTGGGTCAAGGCGCTCGTCGCCGGCCTCGTGCTTTCCGCGCTGGCGCTCGTCTTCTCGACGCAGTACCTCGGCCTCGGCATGGAGACGATCAACGGCGCGCTGAGCGGCAGCGCGGTCGTCTGGTACGCGTTCCTGCTCAAGATGGTCTTCACCGGCATCACGCTCGGCTTCGGCGGCAGCGGCGGCATCGTGACCCCCGTCCTGTTCATCGGCGCCGCCGCGGGGAGCGTCTTCGCGCACTTCATGGGGCTGGATCCCGCGACGTTCGCGGCCATCGGCCTCGTCGCCGTCCTGGCGGGCGCGACCAACACACCCATAGCGGCCAGCATCCTCTCCGTCGAGCTCTTCGGCGCCAAATTGGCGCCGTACGCGATGGTGGCGTGCGTGATCAGCTTCATCATGACCGGCCACCGGAGCGTCTATCCGAGCCAGGTCCTCTCGATGAAGAAGTCCTCCAGTCTCGACGTCGAGACGGGGAAGCGGATCCACGAGACGCATCCGCACTACCACCGGCGGGACGGCACTCTCGTCGCGCTCATGGACGACACGGTGGGCGAGGGCGTCCGGCGGACGACGCGCTCGATCTCGCACATCCCGGACCACCTGCCGAAGCGGTTCCACCTCCCGATCCCGCGGATGGAGGACCTGGCGAAGCCGCCGGGGAAGGGGGTTGCCGAGAAGCCTTCCGAGGGGAAGACCGGTGCTTCCGTTCCTGAGAAGAAGACCGACGGGAACGACGGGAAGAACGCTTAATTCTTCGCGTGCCGCGGCGAAATCGTCCTCCCTGACGGTCCGGGCAGATCGTCGGCGCAACGACGGAGTCGTGCGCAGGAGCGCTAGCGACTGCGGCTCGCGATTATGGCGCCGCGGCGCCATGCTCGCCGCCGGGTCTTGTGCCAAGGCGGCACCGGCGAACGGAGTGAGCGGTGCAGGAACGACAGTGACCGCATGCGCGTAACGGACTGATGATGATTCTCTGACGGTTCTTTTTCTCTTTCTGATCGTTCTTTTACTCTTGAAAACAGTCATTCATCCTTCCACGAGCTCGAGGCGGACGAGGTCGGGCTTGGCGAGGAACTCCTCGCGGCAGATGTCCTCGATGATGTAGAAGACGCTCTTCTCGGTGATCGTGTACTTCCGCTCCAGCGCCTCGAGGAAGTCCTCCAGGTCCTTGATGTGGCGGAAGACGAGCTCGACGAGGTAGTCGTATCCGTTGTTCACCTTGAAGAGCGAGTTGACGTGCTCGCTCCGCAGCAGGTGCTCCTTCAGCGCGTTCCGCTGCTCCACCGCCACCTTGAGCATCACGTTCGCCCTGGTGAGGTAGCCGAGCTTCGCGAAGTCGACGAGCGTCGTGTGCTTCTTGATGAAGCTCTGCTCGTAGTGCTTCAGCT
>DAHXMN010000143.1 GCA_027371725.1 Candidatus Woesearchaeota archaeon
ACATCGTCGCGCACCGGTTCGCGCTCCACAAACGGACGCGCTTCTTCCAGGAGAAACTCTTCGGCGAGACGACGGGAGGGAAGGCTGAAAAAACCGTCGAGAAGGACGTTGACGAGACGGACAAGAGGATCTTGCGCATCCTCTCCGACGACGCGCGCAGCGACTACGTCGCGCTCTCGAAGAGGACGAAGCTGACCGCGCAGGCGATCAGACAGCGCGTCAAGCGGCTGGAGAAGAGCGGCGCGATCCAGCAGTACACGCTCTTCCTCGACCTGAAGGCGCTCGGCCTCCAGCAATACAGCGTGTTGGTGCGCGCCGGCCCGGACGCCGGGAAGCTGCTCAGCCATCTCGCGGCGCATCCGGATGTCTCGTTCGTCGCGGAGTACGTCGGCGACCCGTTCCTCGAGTTCGGCCTCGTCGTCGAGGACCCGTACCGGCTCCGCGGCCTGCTGCAGGGCATTGGGGATCTGTTCCCGGAGAACCGCGTGCTCGAGCTGAGCCTCTTCGAGGAGACGCTCGTCGCCGCCGGCCCGCCGCCGTGCGTGTTCGAATAAATGACCATCCGCGGGTGGGGACGCGAAAAGTATTTATTCCGGACGAGGCTAGCGGCTGCGCCAACGATGACGGCCAGTATCGAGATCAGCGATGTCTGCTTCGAAGAGAAGGTGCCGGTCGGCTCGCAGATGAGCCTGTTCGTAACCCGTGCGCAACGATATCATGGCTCGCGATACGCGTGGAACGGCGACCGCGCCGCGTGGGAAGAGGCGTGGAATCAGGGCGAACGCGAAGGCGCACTCACGACGCTGCCGCTCCTCCTCATGTTCTATCTCCGTCATCGGGACGCGGTCCGGCCGGGAACGTACGTCTCGAGCAGCGTCGAGCTCTGCGGATTCGCGCCGAGGAAGACGCCCTATGCGGAGGAGGGCGAGCCGGTCGTCGTGACGATACATCCTGCGGGCACGACCTTCTACAATGCGACGGGGATCCGGCGCCGTCTCGAGAGACGTGCCGCGAACGGGTTGGGCGACGTGGACCGGCAGGTGCTCGACCAGGCGTTGCGGGGAAGGACGATGCACAACGAACGGCTCATCACCTTCTCCTATGATGAGTATGTGGTCGAGACCGGGGAGGTGAGTGGCCGCCGGATCCAGGGGAAACCGCACGCGGTCGTGCGGCCGTTCGGCCTCGCCACGCAGACACAGGCGTATGAGCAGCCGCCGGACAGGTTCCGCGGCGACTCGACGCTGAACGCGTGGTTCACGCCGCGAGGCACGAAAGAGCTGCTCGATCACCTGAAGAGGGATTTCTACCGGGCGAGGTACTCCTTGGCTATCGATTACCGGCTGCCCACGCCAGGCACGGTCACGTATCACAATCTCCGCTTCGGGAGCTTCCGTGAAGGCATCGTCTGCGGCGAAGACGGGTTCATGATGAAGAACGGCGCATTCCTCTCCTTCCCGCCGGCGGCGCACAACGCGCTCACCCACATCAATTAGGCGATTGGGCTCAATTAGGCGATTGGGCTCAGAACGCGTCCTTCAGCTCGTCCAGCCCGCGGAGCACGTCCTCGAGGGCGAAGCCCGGGTCGCTGTACAGCCGGGTCAGTTCGATGAGCGACAGGATCTTCGTGTTGCGGAGGACGATCACCTTCACCGGGAAGGGCAGCCGCGAGCGCTTCACCATGTAGAGGAGCAGGTCGTACTCGAAGCCGGGCGAGAGGTCGAGCATCGTCGCGTAGAGGCTGCGGAGCTTGCCGATCAGCGCGGGCCGGAGCGCCTCGGAAGGCAGCCGGCGGAGCGCGAGGATCTCGACGGCGGCCTGCTCGACGAGCGTCGCGAACTCCTTGTGGCGGTCGAACCGGAAGCGGCGCGCAAACGCGTTCCAGCCGCGGACGAGGACGTACGTCGGCGCGTCCTCGTAGAAGAAGTGTATCGTCTTCCGGTTCTGGACGAGGAAGAGGAGGCGCGACGTCAGGATGGCGCGGAGGAAGTAGAGGATGCCAAGCCCGAGGAGGAGCATCGCCGCGAGCGCCGACCATCGGAAGATGATGGGCGCATAGTCTGCAGCGGTGCAGGCGCGGCACGGG
>DAHXMN010000144.1 GCA_027371725.1 Candidatus Woesearchaeota archaeon
GCCGCATCGGCATCAGGGGCTATCTCTTCAGGAAGATGATCGAGATCGCGGGCGGCGACTGGAAGGAGCACGTCGACGCGATCGCCGCCACCGAGCTCGAGCTCGCCTCGATGTACTGCTTCAACGTGGCAGCCGACAAGAAGGGCGGATACGACACCCCCGAGAAGAGGGCGATCGCGTTCCGCGCCCGCGACGCGGCCCGCGACGCGTCCCACGAACTCCTCAGGGACGGGACGCTCCGCGAGATCCTCCGCGACACCGACGAGAAGTTCTATCGCGGCGAGACGCTCGACACGATCGCGAACATCGACCCCGCGTACAAGGATCTCGCCGCGGTTCCGACGCCCCGTGCCGAGGAGAGCGGCATCGATGTGACGGTCGCGCACGCGGTCCTCGAGGCCGCGCGCGATCTCGTGCTCGAGGAGCGCGTCCGCATGCGCACCTACGGAATCAACGCGGCGATGATCGAGAACTCCGGATCCATGGCCGCGCTCATCGCCCGCGCGCCCGGAACGGAGCAGGCACTCCGCGCCTACGGCCGCGCCTACGGCATGGCGATGATGATCATCAACGACGTCCAGGACTACGCGCTCGACCTCGTCGGCGGCACGCGGGAGAAGGACCCGTCGGACGTCTACAGCGACCTCAAGCGGCGGAAGCTCGCCTGGCCGGCTTTCTACGCGCTGAGGATCGGCCTCGTCATCCCCTTCGGCGAGGATCGGCGCGGCGAGTACGTCGGCTTCCGCGACGAGCTGCTCGGGAACGGCGTCCTCAGGCGGTGCGTCCTCGACGCCTGCGTCTATGCCGAGGAGGCGAAGGACGCCCTCCGCGGCCTGCCTAAGGGCGCTGCGCGCACAATGCTGATGGACGCGGTCCACTCCATGGCCTACCTGAGCAAGTATGTGGCTGCGCTCGAACGGGCATCCGGCGCCCGGCTCAGGCCGACGCGCCAAGAGGTCGCAGCGGCACGGGCGTAAAAACGTTTTTAAACGCCTTTCTCTTCCTCTCCCCCGCTAGGTCGGGCGGCTCATCCTCGCCTGTCGCCGCAAACGGATGTCGGCGGGACCGAAGCCCGCGGGGCGGGTGCGCAGCGTGGGACCAGGCGTCCCTGCACGACCGTCGATCCTGCGTCCTGGATGACGTGATTCATGCTGAATCAGGTCAGGTCGGGAACGGAGCAGCCTTAAGGGTGCGTCGCGTGTATCCGGGGTTGCGCAGGGGAGGGACTGCAGGCCAGCGCCCCCTATGGTGAGCGCTCCACCCGCGGGCGCGCATCTCATAATCTCATATCATTTCGAACGTCTGCGGGAAGACCATCCTCGCCGTGCGCGCGACGCGTCGATAGAGGATGTCGTTCGGCGCCTTCTCGGCGATGAGCAGCGCAGCCCGGTAGATATCCCTGTCCGGCGGGAGCTCGAGGACGCGCCGCACCGCCTCGTTGACGCCCCCTTCCGCGAGGATGTCCAGCCGGGCGAGCACGCCGTGGAGGTAGACGAAGTACTCGAGGGGCCGCGGCGACGGGCCGGTCGCGAGCTGCATGGTCTGGTCGAACGATTCGACGACGCCAGGATGCCGGGGAGAGAGGTTGAGGAACCTCGTCATCGCGGTGCCGACCACGAAAAGAGGGTCCTTCTCGAGGCCTTCCTCCCTGAACCGCTCCAGCCCCTCATAGAGGCGACGGTCGACGAACCCGTACCGCGGCGCCCGGTAGATGAGCCGCCGGAGCAGCGTCCTCGTCTCGTCCCGTTCCATCAGGCCCTCCGCAGATACGCGCCGGGGAAGCTACGCATCGCCTCCTCCTTCACCTTCATCCTCGTGAACGTCATCCCGCGCTCCTCGCAGATGGCGAGCGCGAGATCGTAGTTCTCCATCGTCGGCGGGCATCGCGCGGCCATCTTTCCGAGGACATCCTGCACGTACTCCCTGCCCGGCGAGCCTTCCCGGACCGCGGAGAGGTGGACGTAGTATGCCAACGCCGTCAGCCCCGGCGTGCCGGCGAGCCTTGCGCTCTTGCTGAACGCCCGCCGGAACGCGTGCGAGTCAGGG
>DAHXMN010000145.1 GCA_027371725.1 Candidatus Woesearchaeota archaeon
CCCTCCTGAGTACTGCGAGGAGTTCAAGAAGCTCCAGGACGAGGTGGAGCCGCTCCCGTTCCCCATCATCAAGGCGGCCATCGAGACCGAGCTGAAGAAGCCGCTGACGAAGCTCTTCAAGACGTTCGACCACAACCCCTTGGCGGCCGCGTCCGTCAGCCAGGTCCACGCGGCTACACTCAAGGACGGCACCGCCGTCGTGGTGAAGGTCCAGCGGCCCGGCATCCGCGACCGGATGGAGCGCGACATCGACATCATGGAGTACCTCGCGGCGAAGCTCGACCGCCACGTCAAGAGCGTCAGCGCCGTCGCCATCGTCGACGAGTTCAAGCAGTACACGGAGAAAGAGATGGATTTCACGTTCGAGCTGCGCAACGTCAAGCGGTTCCGGGATTATTTCGCCGAGAAGCGGAACGTCGTCATCCCCGAGCCGTTCGCCGAGCTCTCCACGAGCAGGGTCATGACGCTCCAGCGCATCCGGGGCGTGCGCGTCAGCGACAAGGCGCGCCTCAGGAAGGACGGCTACTCGCTCCCGAACCTGGCGCGGATCGGCCTGAAAGCGGTCGTCGACCAGGTCTTCGATCTCGGCGTCTTCCACGCGGACCCGCACCCCGGCAACCTCTTCGCGCTCCGTCACGGCGGCGAGGAGGCGCTCGCCTTCATCGACTTCGGCATCGTCGGCTTCGTCGACGAGGAGCTGCGCTGGCGGTTCCTCGAGTTCATCGATGGCGTGGTGAACGCCGACGCCGAGGCGACGACGCGCGCCATCCTCCGGATAGGGGGGCCGGGACCGCGGTGCGATCGCGAGGACCTGCAACGTGTCGTCGCGAGCAACCTCGCGGAGTGGAGCGGCTCGACGCTCCGCGAGGAGCGGATGAGCCTCCTCCTCTACAAGTTGGTGCACGCAGCGATCAGCCACGACGTCCATATCTCCGCGAACGTCATCCTCGTCGCGAAGGCCTTCCTGACCATCGAGGGCGCGGGCTCGTGGCTCGACCCGGAGCTCAACATCACCGCCGAGGTGAAGCCGCTCATCTCGCAGTACCTCGCCCGTCGCTTCGCCCCGAAGACGCTGAAGCGCGAGCTCGTCGGAAGCGCGGAGGAGCTGCACGACCTCGCGCACGAGTTCCCCGCCGCTGCTGAGATGCTGATCGAGCGCGTCAAGGAGGGGAAGATCGAGATGGAGATTGACGAGGCGGAAATCGGGCGCTTCGAGCGGACGTACGACCTGGACGCGTCCAAGAAGACGCTCGGCATGATCGCCGCCTCCTTCTTCGTCGGGAGCGCGGTGATCGCCGCCCTCGCATCGGATCTGGAGTTCGCGGGGTTCCCGCTCTACGCCTGGGGGTTCGTCCTCTTCCTCGTCACGATGGGGCTGCTGATACGGCTCTCCATCAAAACCCATAAATACTTAGAACGACAACCATGACCTGCTGGAAGGTGATACCATGAAGGACGTGCTGATGGACATGTTCAAGCTCGGCCTGGGCGCGGCGGACCTGACCCGCGAGCAGGCGGAGAAGCTCGTCGAGAAGCTCCAGGCGGAGTACAAGGGCGAGATCGCGGACGGCCGCACGATGGTCGACGACCTGCTCAAGCAGGCCGAGGAGAACTCGCAGAGGTTCAGGGCGCGCGTCAAGGACGAGGTCGACAAGGCGATCAAGCAGCAGAGGCTCGTCGACGAGCAAGACTTGCGGGAACTGGCGGCGAACGTCGAAGAGCTGGCGAGGACGACGCGGAAGGTCGCCGCCCAGGCGGCGAAGAACGCGGCCAAGGCGGCGAAGCAGGCCGCGAACGACGCGATGAAGAAGGCGAAGGCCGCGGCGAAGCAGCACGCGAAGAAGGCCAAGCCGAAGAAGGCCGCCAGGAAGAAGGCCGTGAAGCGGTCTTCCAGGAAAGCCGCGAAGAAGGTCAAGCGTCCCGCGAAGAAGAAACGGTAGAAACATTTTTTCTTTTCCTCGTTCTCCTTTTCGCTTCACCTCCTCTGCATGTTCTTCCGTGAGGAATGCCGCGGAGCAAAGGCTGCTCGTCCC
>DAHXMN010000146.1 GCA_027371725.1 Candidatus Woesearchaeota archaeon
TGCTTTTTTCTGTACCTCTTCTTCCTGGGAAGGCGTTGTCCTCTTTTTCCTGGAAAGGCGCTGTGTTTGCGGTAAGCGTGATGTTCGGTGGCAGGGGTGGCGGATCGTGCGGAGGTCGGTCGCGGCCGCGCATCCTCAGCGCTTCACCGCGAACTCCCGGGGCGGCTTCCGCAGCTCCTGGAGCCACATCAGGCCGACCTTCATCATGTTCTTGTTGAACTTCTCGCTGATCTTGTAGGTCTTCTTGTACAGGTCGTAGTCGATCAGCCCCATCGTCTTCATGGGCGTCAGTATCCGGTCGTAGAACTGGCGCTTGTTGTAGCTGATGACGGTCTCCTTCTTCGGGCCGATGCCGGGGGCGCTGCCGATCTTGATGCCGTCGTGGAGCGCCGTGGCGAAGAGGCTCATCTCGGTCTTGCCGATCTCGCCGTCCTTCTTCTTCATCTCCTCGATCAGCATCTTGGCCACGACGACCTGCTGCTTGGTCGCGAAGATGACGTCGTAGACGCTCTCAGGCATGTTGTACTGGTCGAAAAGGATCACCATTGTCGCAACGCTCGTCTTTCGACTGTACACACAAATAGAGTAACCAGTATATAAATATTTCGTTTTGTATAGGAAAATGTATACTGATGTGGGTTCTAAGTTCAAAAAAACGTCGCAGAAAAATGTAAAAAAACAAATAATAAGTAAAAATAATAATAAAATAATAAGTAAAATCAACAGATTTAAAAAAAGAAGCGACAAGGACACGGTCCGTGGAACTCCGGCGCAAGCTCTACACCCGCGGCTCGAGCTACGAGACGACCATCCCGAAGCCGCTCCTCTTCTCCCGCGACCTGACGAAGAAACAGGTCGTGACGTTCGCGTACGACGCGGAGAAGGGACGATGGTACCTCTCGTTCGAGAACGAGGCAGGAAACGGGAGCGGCGCGGGGAAGGGCGAGGACGGGAAGAAGGGGAAAGGAGGCGGGACGCGATGAGCCACCGCATCCTCCCCGCGGAAGCGAGGGACGGCAGGGAGCGGCTCCCGCCCATCCGCCGCGTCGAGATCCTCGGCGCGCTCCTCTTCATCGGCATCTTCGCGATCCTCTCCGCGCTCGTCCTCATGTCGCGGCTCGGCCCAGAGGTCCTGACCGGCCATGCCGGGAACGCGAGCGTCGCGACGAGCGTCAACGTCTCGCCCGGCACGCCATTCACCTGCGACTACACGTTCGCGCCGGGCACGACTCTCGCCAGCTTCCCCTGCCTGCCGCCGAGCATCACGCGGGACGAGTTCTTCGCCAACCTCTCAGGAGGAGGAGGCGACGTGGAAGCGATCTACGCCTACACGCCGCAGACGAGCGGCAGATGGCAGGTCTACAACGCGTCGCTCCCCAACTACACGGTGCAGAGCCTCAGCAGCATCGGCCAGCTCGAGGGCTACTACTTCGTGATGGGCGGCAGCGAGCGGCTCGTCTATGTGGGCTACCTCCCGCGGTTCACGCCGATCGGCCTCGTCCAGGGCTGGAACCTCGTCGCCTACCCGAGCAACACCACCCGCGACATCGCGACCGCCCTCGCCACGATCAACACGACCTACCGCGAGGCGAAGGCCCTTGAAGGCACGGAGGAGAGCGGCAGCTATCTCGTCGACCACCCCCCGCCGGGCGGCGAGACCCTGACGAACATGAGCATCTACCACGGCTACTGGATCCTGATGAACGCGAGCGCGGAATGGACGGTGGGACCGTGAGCGACGAGAGAGACGCCAACGACATCGTCGTTGCAGCCATTTGTCCTCCCTCCGGTCCGGGCGGATCGTCGGGCGCTCACGATCATGGCCTCGCAAAAAAACGCTCGGCCATGTGTTCGGGAACCGAACACTACGAACGAAGCGAGTATGTTCGCGCCCGGATATCGTACCGAGGCAACGACGATGCCCAAGCAAAGGGATGCAAGGAAGCGGTCTTGCTTCTCATCATCCTCTCCTTCGCGCTTCTCCTTCCCGCGTTCGCATCAGCCCATCCGCCCTTCCCCGTCGTCTTCTACG
>DAHXMN010000147.1 GCA_027371725.1 Candidatus Woesearchaeota archaeon
GTTTCATCGCCCGCTCGATCAAGACCAAAGTGACGGTCAGCGCTCCATGACGGACTCGCCGTACAGGCGCGCGAAGTCGTGCGGCAGAAGACCGTCGGTAGTCCTGTTGGTGGCCGCGGCGAGTTTGGGCAGCACCCAGCGGATGTAGGAGAGCTCCTGCTCGGCCAGGGTCGGATAACGCCCTTCCTTCCTGCGGAAGGTCTTGATGTCCAGGTCCTTGAGGTCGTCGGGCAGATGCGCCATCTCCACCACCCTGTCATTGGCGAGCGCCACGCCCCTCTCGATGATGTTCTCCAGTTCACGCACATTACCAGGAAAATCATAATTCATCAACAAGCCGATGACCGACGGCGAGATCTCCCTGACTTCCTTGTGCATCAGCGCCGAATACTTCTTGAGGAAATACTGGCAGAGCAGGGGGATGTCGTCGCGCCTCTCGGAAAGCGGCGGGATGTGCAGCGAGACCACGTTCAGCCTGTAATACAGGTCCTGTCGGAAACGCTTTTGCAGGACGGCTTCGTGGATGTTGCGGTTCGACGCCGCCAGGATCCTGACGTCGACCGGGACAGGCTCGGTCCCTCCCACCCGGATGAGCTCCTTCTCCTGCAGCACCCTGAGCAGCTTGACCTGCATCGCCTTCGACATCTCCGTGATCTCGTCGAGGAAGAGCGTGCCGCCCGAGGCCGACTCGATTATCCCTTTCTTCTGGGAAGTGGCGCCCGTGAACGCCCCCTGCTCGTGGCCGAAGAGCTCGTTGGCCAGCAGGTCCTCCGTCAAAGCGCCGCAGTTGATTGCAAAGAACGGGCCCTTGCTGCGGCCGCTCATGAAGTGCAGGTAACGGGCGAAGAGCTCCTTGCCCGTGCCCGACTCGCCGGTGATGAGAACGTTGCAGTCGGTCGGCGCTATCTGGCGGGCGGTCTCCAGCAGTTTCTCCATCATCGAGTTCTGGGTCACGATCTTGACCTTGCCCTCGAACTGCTCGAGCTGCTCGCGCAGCTGGGTGTTCTCCTTGCGCAGCGCGACGCGTTCCAGCGCGGCACGCACGGCCTTTCTGACGTCGTCGAGGTTGAAGGGCTTGGCGATGTAATCGTAAGCGCCCTTCTTCATGGTTTCTACAGCCGAAGGTATCGAGGCATAGGCGGTGATCATGATTACCTCGGCGTCGGGATGCAGCGCCTTGCTCTTCTCGAGGACCTCGACGCCGTCGACCTTCTCCATCTTCAGATCGGTGAGCACGATGTCGTACTCGTTGTCCTCGAGGAGCTGCAGCGCGCGGGGGCCGCTCATGGTGCCCGTCACCCGGTAGCCTTCCTTCTTCATCACATGCTCGAGGTTCTTCAGAGCAGTCTTCTCGTCCTCGACGATCAGCATGCGTCCTGCGTTTTCCATTCTCTATCCCGGAAGCCTCAGGCAAAAGATAATCATCGCCTACCTCGTTGGCGCGATCCTCGTCTGTGCATTCGCGTTTCTCAGCTGGAACAATCTCAACGACCAGCAGGAGATAGTCTCGTCCGGAGAGAGCGTATCGAGCCTGTTCGACACGACACTCGAGATCAGGAGATTCGAAAAGAATTATTTCCTCTACCGGACCAGCGGCGACTATACGGAGCTGCAGAACTATATAGACAACGCCGGCTCGCTTCTCGACCGGCCTGAGCTGCTGCTGTTCACCACGCCCGAGGTAATCAAAGGGCTCAAGGAAAACCTCAACGCCTACAGCGATCTGCTCGCGCAGGATACTGCGAATCCCGCCGGCGCCGGCGATCCCGGCCTGGAAGCCGCCATCCGCGAGAAGGGCAAGGAGATTGTCACCACGGGCGAGCAGATAAATACGAGCAGGAACGGGATCATGGCCGACACGCTGCAGTCCGGAAAGAGGAACCTCCTGATCGGCATCGGCCTGCTGCTCGCCGCTGTCTTCGCCGGCGGCGTCCTTTTCTCGCGCAAGGCGATCCTGCCGCTGGGCGTGCTGGAGAAGCACAGACGAGGATCGCGCCGACGAGGTAGGCGATGATTATCTTTTGCCTGAG
>DAHXMN010000148.1 GCA_027371725.1 Candidatus Woesearchaeota archaeon
CCGGTTGATCGCGCCGGCGGCGAGCGCCGGGCTGATCGCGGCGAGCCGCACCGAGGGATGGCCGACGAGGAACGCGAATGCCTCGGCCCTTCCGGTCGGCTTTTCTCGCGCCCGCTCCTCACGACTCGCCTGAGGCCGCCGACCCTCACTCTCACCGCGGCCCGCACACCAGAAATATTTTTAAACACCCCCTCCCGTGGCGAGCCCATGCAGCAGCGATCCATACCCCTTCTCGTCCTCGCGGCCTTCCTCCTCCTCCTCTCGCTGCCGACCCCGGCGAACGCCTCCGCCGGCCTCAGCTTCTCCGACACGCCGCCGCGCAGCCTCATCTACGCGCCCGGCGCCTCCTACACGTGGACGTGGGGCGTCTCCGGCGCCGACCGCCTCGAGACGACGCTGACCGGCGACCTCGCAGCGTACGCGACGCTCGACGACCCGGCGCAGAACACCTCCGGGAGAAGCGTCAGCTTCACCCTCACCATGCCCGCGAACCTGACGCCGGGCCAGCACTTCCTCGTCTTCACCGTCTACGAGTCGCCGCCGGAAGGGCAGCAGGTCGGCGGCCGGGCGGCGGCAGCGGCGAAGATCACCGTGACGTCGCTCTACCCGACGCCGTACCTCGTCGCCTCGCTCTCCGTCCCGGACACCGCGGCCGGCAAGCCGACAACCGCGACCGTCTCCCTGACGAGCTGGTCGACCGTCCCCGCTCCCGACGTCTATGCGGACATCCTCGTCCGCGACGCGAACGGCACCCTCCTCATCGACACGCCGTCCGAGGTCGTCACCGTCGCGCCCCAGAAGCAGGCGACGCTCACCGTGCCGCTCACCACGCAGCCGTTCGCCACGGGCCGCTACCAGGCGACGGCGGTCATCCACCACGCCCAGGACGGGCTGAACGCCACCACGCAGTTCCGCGTCGGCTCCTTCGACCTCTCGCTCATCAGCTCCACGCCGCGGCTCAGCGCCGGGACGATCAACCGCTTCAGCTTCACGCTCGGCAGCAACTGGAACGAGCCGATCAGTGGCGTCTACGGCGACGTCTCGCTCGGCGCCATCGACGGGAAGACCGCCACCGTCACCATCGACCCCTTCGGCCAGGCGACCCTGGACGCGTACCTCGACACCTCCATCCTCAACCTCTCCGGCAACGAGACGCCATTAGGCGGCACGATCATCGCGCACTTCCTCGACACCGACGGGAACGAGCAGACGAAAGCGTTCCCCTTCAACGTCACCGTGGTCAACGTCCCCGTCCTCGAGACGCAGCCGGAACAGCGGCCCGCGGCGCAAGGCGCCGGCCTCTCCCTGCCCCTCGGCTGGACGACGCTCCTCTACATCTTCCTCATCCTCCTCGTCATCATCAACCTCATCCTCCTCTTCCGCCAGCGGCGCGGCAAGGACGAGGGGATCGAGCCGCCAGGGATGAGGCGGTGACGCCATGAACCGCTCCTCGCTCGCCCTCATCCTCCTTTCCGTCCTCCTCCTCGGCATCGGGCTGACGCTCTTCGCCTACTACGGCTTCTACCTCCTCGAATACCGGGAGATGGCGGTCGACTTCCGCGTGCAGCACGGCATCATCGGCCTCGACGCGGACACGGACGCGCTCCATTTCGGCACGATCGCTCCGGGCGGCTCTTCGGAGCGCCTGATGACCGTGACGCCGGCGCACGACGCGCGGCTCGTCATCGTCTTCGCCGGGGACGCCGCGCCCTATCTCTCGGTGGACAAGGACGACGTCCGGGTCGTCGCGGACGAGCCGATCGCGCTGAATTTCACCGTCACGCTGCCCGGGAACATGAGCGACGGCAACTACACCGGCACGGCCAAGCTCTACTTCTACCGGCCGTGAGGAGAGGATCTCCAGGGCTTCCCCTGCCGACAGCTGCGTTGACATCATCGCCACGCCCTGCTCGCTCTTCGTATGTTTCCGGATGGTGCGCGGGTCCTCCCGTAGGTCCTCGGTAGCGGAACGCTACCGGGACGCTCGGAATCCGGAGGATTCCGGCGCACGAAGACCCGGGCTCCG
>DAHXMN010000149.1 GCA_027371725.1 Candidatus Woesearchaeota archaeon
TCCTGCTCTCGCTTCCGGTCGCAGGGTTCGGCGCCGCGCTCGCGTTCTACAAGATAAACAACAAGCCGTTCATCGAGATGGTAGAGGCGGGCTTCAATTACTACACCGGCAAGAAGCTCATGCTCTGGAAAGAGGCGGGGCCGGCTGCTGCGGAAGGGAAGCCCGCAGCAAAGGCGGAAGTACCGGGCACCGTGGCGGGGCCAGGAGTGCGGGCGCCTCGGCTCACGCGCGGAAAGCTCTCGGAGCTCGCCTGGTCGCTCGACATAAAGTCCCAGGAGGCATTGTCCTCCCGGGAGAAATGACGCCATGAACACTGACAACGCCGGAAGGACGCAGCAATTCGTGCCGATCAAGGAGATCCGCAACGGCATAGTCGTCATGAAAGACGGAGGCTATCGCGGCATCCTCATCTGCTCCGCGATAAACTTCGGCCTCAAGTCTGCAGACGAGCAGCACGCGATCATCCAGGGGTTTCAGAACTTCCTCAACACCATAGACTTCTCGATCCAGATAGTCATCAATTCCCGCAAGATGGACTTGCGTCCGTATATCGGGCTTCTCGAGGAAAAAGCGCCGGCCCAGAAATCCGAACTCATGCGCATCCAGCTCCGCGAATACATCGAGTTCGTCCGCACGTTCGCCGACCAGACGAACATCATGACCAAATCGTTCTACATAGTCGTGCCCTACACGCCGAGCTTGAACGCGACGAAAGCGCTCGGCTTCCTGAAGCACGACACCACAGCGCGCGAAACGCCGGGTGCCTCGTCATTCGAGGAAGACAGCGCGCAGCTCGAACAGCGCCTCTCGCTCGTGAGCGCCGGCCTGGGCGGCACCGGCGTGCGCGCCGTCCCGCTCGGGACGGAAGAGATAATCGAGCTCTTGTACCGTTCGTTCAACCCGGGCGAGCTTGAGAACCCGATCCGCCTCGACCAATGAGCATTTCATTTAAATTTTTAAGCATTTAAATATTTCATTATGGCGCTACTCGACTTTCTCACCAAGAAGAACAAGGAGGCCACTCAGGAAATGACTCCCGTCCTCCCGCGTGACATATACAAGCAGAGCTCGCTCGACCTCGTAGACACAATAGCCCCCACCGCGCTCAACATCGGCTCGCGCGAGATAGAGCTCGGCGAGAAGTTCGTCCGCACATTCTACACCGTCTCGTATCCGCGCTTCCTGTCAGACAGCTGGTTCTCTCCGGTAATCGACCTAGACAAGGTGTTCGACGCGTCCATATTCATACACCCGGTAGACACCGAGTCGGCGCTGCGCGATTTCCAGAAGAAGGTCGCCGAGGTGCAGAGCCAGATAAACGAGCGGGAATCGAGAGGGCTCGTGCGCGACCCGATGCTCGACACTGCGTATCAAGACCTCGAGGAGCTGCGAGACAGCCTGCAGCAAGCCCAGGAGAAGCTGTTTGGCGTCGGGCTCTATCTCGCGCTCTACGGCGACACGAAAGAAGAGATCGCGAAGACGGAAGGGGATATCCGGGGCATCCTGGACGCCAAGCTCGTATACACCAAACCGGCCCTCTTCCAGCAGGAGCAGGGATTCCGGTCGTGCCTGCCGCTCGGCACCGACGAGCTTCTCGTCAACTCGAAGCTGAACTCCTCTCCGCTCTCGTCCATATTCCCGTTCGTCTCGTTCGACCTCACCAGCGACCGCGGCATCCTATACGGCATCAACCGCCACAACTCATCGCTCATCCTCTTCGACCGCTTCTCCCTCGAGAACTACAATTCTGTCGTCTTCGCGAAATCCGGATCAGGGAAAAGCTATGCCACGAAGCTAGAGATACTCCGCTCGCTCATGTTCGACACCGACGTCATCGTGATAGACCCTGAGCGCGAATACGAACAGCTGGCAGACGCCACCGGAGGACGGTCATTCAATATCTCGCTCTCGTCTGAGAGCCACATCAACCCGTTCGACCTGCCGCCCGTGCGCGAAGGGGAAGACCCGAAAGACATCCTGCGCTCGAACATCATCTCGCTCGTCGGCCTCTTCCGCATCATGCTC
>DAHXMN010000014.1 GCA_027371725.1 Candidatus Woesearchaeota archaeon
GTTCTTGAGAGGAAGATGCGAGGTAAAAGCCGAGTGGAAATAGAATTTAGACGCGAGACAAAGAACATGTTTGTCCGCGGATGGTTCAATGATTACCTGGCCTATCCAGAGCAGACTGCTGCCGCAATTGGGGCGATTGCCGACTGTTTAAAGGAAAGACCGGATATCATAGATGCACCCGACTTCGATGAAGATGATGAAGGAGGATTTCTGTATACCGCAGAGGAACTCTTTGAAGAAATACGATCGAGATCCCCAAAAATCATTGCGCGAACGATGAAACAGACCTTGCGGACATGGCAACCGGATCCGGAGTTTCTCTCTTATTCAGATGCACACACAGACAATCTTAGAACCCCTAAACAAGATTTCTGGAACTCGCTTTGAGCCCAAATTGCCATTAGTTCTGCTCCGAGGTCTTGTGCTGAAGAATGAGCTCGAGCTTCCCTGCGCTGGCCACGCGCCACTGGATCGTGTCGCCCCGTTTCATGCCCATGGCCGCGGCCAGGGGCTTCGGGATGGTCACCATGACCTGACCGAGCTCGCTCACCTGGACCTTGGTATGGGTCGCGGATCCTCTCGCCATAGCTACAGATAATGAGAACATTTATATAAAAGTTATGCATATACTGGGGTCAGCCGGACAGAAAGGGAACACAACCTTTCCGGAGATGCACCTCATCCGCATTCTTTTCCTTTCTCCGCTGATTCTTCCGGCCGGAGATAGCTTTAAATACTGGTTCTTTGGATGTCGCTCCATGGCGGTCAGGAAGCTCAGCAGGGAGCAGTGGGCGTACGAGATCAGCCGCGCGCAGAAGGTGCGCGACGTGCAGCGCGAGAAGCTCCGGCAGACCAAGTTCCAGTATTACGAACATGTCATCCAGCGGATGATGCCCGTGCCCTATCTCATAGGAGGCACCGCGATCATCCTCCTCATCGTCCTCTACGGGTGGGGCGAGTTCTTCAAGTTCTTCCTGAGCTGGTGCGTCAGCTTCACTCTCGTCGCCACGGCGGCGTACTACGTGTGGAAGCACTACGAGCAGGAGCTCTAGAGACGCGTCTACTCGTCCTTCTTCCCGACGTCGTAGAGATAGACCTTGCTGCCGTCCAGAACGACCTTGACGTTCTCGCCGGCGGCGTGCGGATGCGGCGCGATGTTCGCCGGCCGCACGGCCTGGAACGTCTCGGGGTGGAGCACCATGAGATGCGGCCGCACCGACGAGACGGAGGTCTCGTGCACCGGCAGCCGTTCCCACGTCTCGTCCTTGTACTCATGGAAGACGTAGCGGCCGCGCTTCGGGCTGAAGAACTTGATCCGCTTGCCCCGCTCGACGACGAGCAGGCATTCTTTCCCGTCGCTCACCGCGTCCCCTTCGACGAAGGGCGGCAGTTCGATGAACCACGTGACGCGGTAGATGTCCTTGGAGCTCATCTTGTTGTGGCTGAAGAGCTGCGCGCTCGACTTGATGAGGCCGCCGAACCGTTCCTGGAGGGCGCGCGCAGCCATCTCGACGACGCGCTTGTTCGTCAGGTAGTAGTCGGTGCCGGTGCCCGCGCGTTCGGCTTTCGCGACGGAGGCGCTCGTCCCCTTGAGGTATTCGCGGAGGAACTTCTTCGCTTCCTGCGTCTCGTTCCGCACCTGGAGCGTGCCCTCGAAGTACTGGGTGCCGAGCTTGCTGCACCGCGGGCAGAGCGTGTTCTGGATCTCGTACGGGAATGAATACGCTTCGTCGTACGGCTTCGCCTTCTCGGAGGCGCGGCCGTGCACCGTGATCTCGGCGTCGCCCGTCACTTTGAGGCCGCTCTTCAGGGGGAGCGGGAACGGCGCGACCGTGACCCGGTCCGCTTTCGCGTACGGCGCGAGGACGACGTGCTCTCCGATGATGGAAGCGATGAACGCGGCCGGAGCGTCGTTCTCCTGCCACCGGCCATGGTGCTGGACGCGGCCGCAGTTCGAGCAGACCTGCACCTGCACGTCCTTGAAGCCTGTGACGAGGGGTTTCTGCTCGCGCAGGCACGTGGCGCAGAAGACGTCCACGACATTCGGATTTCCGCATTTCGGGCAGAACATGGCGCGGAGGAGACAGCGACAGTATAAAAAAGTGCTTCCGGAGAGGCTCTTCGGCAAATGGAGCCGTCACCGGCCAGAGGGCGAGGCACGCGAGGAAGGGAGCGGAGCGCGACAGGGGGATGGTTCCGAGGCCTCCGAGGAACCCGGGAGCGGAGCGACCATGCCCCCTGCGGGGAGGAGCGCTTTCGTGAGGGGAAGCGATCGCCGAGCAGCCGGTGACGACCACGAACGCGATTCGCCGAAGAGCCCTTCCGGAGAAGAACGCTCAAAAGAGGAGTCGGTCGCGCATCGCGCCGAGCGTCGCGTCGTCGACGTCCGGCCGGACGGGAATATCTTCATAACGGGCGAGGAGGTCGCGGAACGCGGCCGGCGACGGGCAGACATGGAAATGGAGGTGCGGCTGCGACGCGTGCGCGCCGGTGTTGAGCGCGACCACCGCGTCGCCGTATTTCGCGCGGAGCAGCGTCTTCATCTCCGAGACCAGCGAGAGGAGGTCCTTCGACTCCTGACTGTCCAGCTCCGCGAGGTCGAGGGCGTGGCGTCGTGGCAGGACGAGGAGATGCCCTTCCTTGAGCGGCCAGCGGCAGACGATCGCGAAGGAATGGATGGTCGTCTTCACGACGCGGAACGTCTCCTCTCGGGCGGCGCAGAGCTCGCAGCCGTCGGCGGCGGGGGATCTCGCGGACGTCACGGGGGGCATGCCGTCCCGGACGGGGCAGTCTTATAAAAAAGTGGCGGAAACGTCGGCCTGGTCGACATCATCATCGCCGTCGGCCTCGGTCACTGGTGTTCCCGATCCCCCGCTTCTTCGAACCGGAGTCTCGGGGCGAGCGTTCAAGGTGCAAGTGACGGGATACGGCCGGTTCGACGGCGGCTCCTACGTGCTCCGGCTGAGCAAGCCGCCCGAACTGCAACTGCTCCATGAGGCGAACCTCGGACGGGTCAAGCCCTATGGCGAGGACGAGGCGCAGTTCATGAAGATGATGAAGGAGAGTGGTTTCAGGAACTACAACCCGCACCGCACCATCTCGAAGACCCGGGCAAGCTCAAGAAGAAGTATGCCGGACGCGGCTTCGAAGTGACGTCGTATGAGCTCCTTCGGAAGAAGGAGGGCGTCTGGCCGCCCGTCAAGACGTTCCGGTTAGGCTAGCGCCGAGCGATCAGGAGCGTTCCGCAAGCAATTTCGCCGCGGAACAATGCATCCCGCCGAGATATTCTTCACCCTTGAAGTCGCAAACCGAGTATATCCGCTGGTCGAAAGAATCGTGATGGGCGAGGAGTTCGACCGCTATCACACGCCTATCCGCGCGATAGTCAAAAGGCCGCGGATACATCTTCGAAAGATGCCGGCAATCATTGAGGACCGCCTCCATCTGTTCAAGACTCTTCAGAGAGAAGAGTACCCGCGGAGAGAGCTCCAATTCTGCCTCAAGGGTGCCGGTCCATGCCGACTCAGGGAACCATTTCAATTTGAATGTCGGAAAATCAACCACTGTGTTCTCACCCGCAAGGAATGAGGAATCGCTAATAAATATTTCTCTCCGGAAAAACGGATCACATCACAGCGCCGCGTCGATCGCGTCGACGATCTCCTTGAGCGCCAGTTCCTTCTTGCTCTTGTCGACGCTGCATCCGGCGGCGTTCCGGTGCCCGCCGCCGCCGTAGCGCTGCATGATGGCGCCGAGGTCGAGGGGCGCGAGCCGTTCGCCGTACTGGTCGAAGATGTTCTTGCCGGCGCTGATCTTGACGCGGTCCGGCTCGTATTTCACCGTGTCGGCGGCGACGTAGACCCCGTGGCCGGGGTACATGAGGTAGAGGAAGAAGGGCTGGCCGCGCGGCAGGTCGGCCGGCGCCTTCGTCCGGTCGACGAGGATGACGTTCCCCCGCAAGACGACGTACATCCCGATCTTCTCTTTCCACTCGGCCAATTGTTTCAGCTTCTCCTCGACGCGTCTCTTGATGATCGGCTGGTTGATCACCTGCTCCGCAGTCTGGAAGGAGAGCATGTTGAGCAGGAAGAGCCGGAACTCGTCGTCCTTCCGTTTCTCGTCGCCCCTGATCGCGATGGAGAGCTTGCCGCACGCGTCAGGGGCATCGAGGTCCTCCGCGGTGAAGGAGGCGGAGTCGATCTTGTCCGCGGCGTCGACGAGCGGCCGGAACCGCTCCACGCCGGCGTGCTGCTTGCGGAAGTGCTCGAAGACGACGCGGGCGCAGCTCTTCGCGTGCTGGTCGAAGACGCCGTTCGCGGCATCAGGGGAGCTGCTCGCGTGGTGGTCGAACCACTGGCCGCAACCGGCGGCGTACGGGAGGTCGACGATGATGTCCCGCTTGCCGACGAGGAGCGAGCCTTCGCGGAGCATCCACGGTTCGGCGAAGACGACGTCGTCGATGCCGAGCGCCTCGCGAACGATCAGGGCGGAGATCACGCCGTCGAAGTCGGTGTGCGCGATGATGCGGGGATGCTCCTTCATCGGCCATCCCGGGCAAGAGAAGGATTAAAAACTTTTGGGGGGGTGGGCTCTTCGGCAAATGGAACCGTCACCGGCCAGAGGGCGAGGCACGCGAGGAAGGGAGCGGAGCGACCATGCCCCCGGGGAGGAGCGCTTTCGGGAGGAGAAGCGAACGCCGAGCAGCCGGTGACGACCACGAACGCGATTCGCCTAAGAGCCGGGCGGGTGGTAGATGATCGGCTCGAGCCGTTGGAGGCGATACTCCTTCGCGAGATCGGCCATCGTCGCGGGATAGAGCTCCCGGGGCGCGAAATGGACGAGGGTGTCGATGGACAGGAGCGCCGATGCGGCGCCGACGCTCCGGGAGAAGAGCGTTCCGCTGACCGCCCGGCCGATGAGATCGACGAAGGAAGGGGGGACATCCGGCAGGTCGGAACGACATCCCTCGAGGGTTATGCCGTCTTTCGCGATCCGGCCGTAGAGCGTCCCTTGCGAGGCCCGGGTGATGACGAAGCGGTTTTCGGGGAGAAGCGCGAAGAAGGGGCCTCGGAAGTCGCGGCGACGAAAACCATAATTCATCCGTCGGAAGAACTCCTCACTCACTCGCCAGAGCGAATCGCTTGCGGCCAACAGGTCGGCATCGAGGATTGACGAGGGGATGGTCGTCGTGACGAGATAGAGGACCGTTCTGTCGCCAGGCATCCCCTGAGAGTGAGTACATCGTTGAAAAAGTTTTTGTTGAAGGACAGACCGATAACTTTATAAATAAAGTGCGGTTCGTCTATTTAAAGATAGCGGTCTCTGCCGCCGATTCGCAAGGTTTTCGGGGGATTTTTAAGCCTTGCGGTCGAGAAGAAAAAAAGAGGGGGTTCGCCTATGGCCTTCGTCAAGAAATGCCCGGAATGCGGCAGCATCAATCTTCTGCTCAACAAGGACAAGGGCGAGGTGATCTGCAACAACTGCGGCCTCGTCATCGAGGAGAAGATGGTCGACTTCGACCAGGAATGGCGGGAGTTCGACTCGGACGCGGCGGCGCAGAAGCGCAGGACCGGCGCGCCGATGAGCTACACGCACTTCGACCAAGGGTTGGGCACGGACGTCGGCCGGAAGGGCGACCTCTACTCGCTGGACGCCAAGTCCAAGAACAAGTTCTTCCGGCTGCGGAAGTGGCAGCAGCGCATCTCGACCGCCATTGAGCGGAACCTCAAACTGGCGCTCTCGGAGCTGAAGCGCGTCTCCTCGTTCCTCAAGCTGCCGCGCAGCGTCGAGGAGGAAGCATCACGGATCTACACGCTCGCCGTCCAGAAAGGCCTCGTCAGGGGCCGTTCCATGGAATCCGTCGTCGCGGGCGCGCTCTACGCGGCGTGCAGGCGTCACGACGTCCCTCGCACCCTCGATGAGCTGAGCGAAGCGTCCTCGATCGAGAAGAAGGAGATCGGGAGGACGTATCGGTTCATCACGCGCGAGCTCGGGATCAAGATCCTGCCCTCGAACCCGGCGGACTACATCGCCCGCTTTGCCAGTGCGCTCAACCTGACGGCGGAGACGCAATCGAAGTCCGTCGAGATCATCGAGCGTGCGCAGGAGATCGAACTCACCTCGGGCAGAGGCCCGACGGGGATTGCCGCCGCTGCGCTCTACGTCGCCGCGCTGATCAACGGCGAGAAGCGGACGCAGCGCGAGGTCGCGGACGTCGCCGGCGTGACGGAAGTCACGATCAGGAACCGGTACAAGGAGCTCCTCTCCGAGCTCGACCTCGAGTCCGAGATCAAGAAGACGAAGAAGAAGAAGGAGTAGGCATCTGCGTTCTTCTCGTTAAACATTTCATTGGTTATCCCTTAATGGCTCATTAGTTCCCAATCGTTAGGTCCTGATTATTAGTTCTGAGTGCTTCTTTCTGAGTGCTTCTTGCTTCTTATATTACAAACATCATTATTTTCAAAGAGTATTTTCCAAAAAAAGTCAAGTTATCTGAAATTAATAAGTAGTCCCGGCGCGTCGTTCGTCATGGTGCCGTAGACGCCCAGCTTCACCAGCCGTTCGTTCTCCTTCACCGTGTCGTCGTTCACCACGACGATCTCGAGGCCTCGCTTCTGGAGGCGTCGGATGATGGACGCGCTCGGCGAGGTCTTCTTCGTCAGCGGGCAGAGGTTCACCGTCGCGAGCGGCACGATCCGTTTCCGGATGAGGAAAGGCAGGCGGATCGCGGGGCCGCGCGTCCCGCCGGTGCGGTGGCTCGTCCAGACCTTGGGGGCGAAGCTGAGGCTGAGCCGCAGCTCCGGCGCGAGGGCGTGGACGTCTTCCAGGGATTTCCCGATCCAGGAGACGATGACGACCTGCCGTTCGAGCCCGTGCGCTCTCACCAGCCGGACGAGCTGCGCTTCTTCGCCGTGCGCCTTGATGTCGACGTCCAGGAACTTGCCGCGCCCGTGTTTCGCGAAGAGGACGAGCGCGGTGTCGAGGGACATGCGGCCGTTGTCCAGCGCGGCGTGCAGCGGCTCGTCCTTGATGATGTGCTTCCGGCCGAGGGCGTCGCGGTAGCTCGCGTCGTGGTGCACGACGAGCTTCCGGTCCTTCGTGATGCGGCAGTCGATCTCGATCCCGTCCACGTCCGAGAGGAGCGCTTTCGTGAAGGCGGCGAGCGAGTTCTCGCGTTCGCCGTAGCCGCGGCAGCGGTGACTGATGATTCGTATCGGGCGGGTCATGGCTCTTCCCTCGATGTTCACCAGCGATGACGGATCTTCTCGAAGTCGGTTATGAGGATTTCAGTCGTTCCAGTACGGGTCCTAGCGCCACCACTATGGACGTTTTCGTTCTCGAGGAGTCTTATCTTTTCCGCGATCGTCTTGCCGGCAGTCTCGCCTTTGAAGCCGCCTATCGTGCCGTCGCTGGCGACGACGCGGTGACATGGAACTGTCGGCGCGTACGGGTTGCGTCGCATCGCCTGGCCGATGGCACGGCTGCTCGTCCGGAGCGCTGCTGCGAGGTCGGCGTACGTCGTCACCTTCCCTTTCGGCAGGGTGCGGAGTTTCGCGTAGACCCGTTCCTGGAATTCAGTCGCCATGCGTGACCGCCTCGATCATCTTCCGCAGGATCGTTGCATTCGCATCTCTATTATTATTTTTTATGTTTTGCTTATATTTTTTTGCTAAAGATAGTAATTTTTTATTATTAATTATTATTTCCTTACTTTTCAAGATGATTCCGATGCGTGTGCCGCAGAGGAACTGGCAGTACTGTGTGACATTTTTCGGAAGCGAAGAATCTCTGCAACGCTCGAAATCAATAAGCAAAGCTTTTTTATTATTGGTTATAATTATATGTTTCCACGGCCGTGTCATCTCCTCTTTCACGACATCGAGATCGTCCATCACCTTACACTGCTCGAAGACGGAGACGAGGACGGGAAGGACATCCTTCTTGACTGCTGCAGGAAGCCATTTCCGGAATTCTTCTCCTTCGACGTACTCGCGGACCAGCTCGCCCGCGACAGGGTCGTACGAGATGAATCGCGGCCCGACGCCGTGCTCGTTGAGCAACGCGGTGTGCTTCGCCTCGTTCGAGATCGTATCGACCGCAGCAGAGGGGTTGCGCCGTTTCACCAAGACGGTCGTGCCGCGCAGCGTGCGGAGGAAGACCTCGCCGCGCTTGCCTTTCGCGAGGAACGTGTCGTTCTTCGCAACCACCCTGGTCCTTTCCTGCGGCGTCGCCACGGGCTGCTCGGCGTGACGCCGTGGACTTCGCACACGTCGCGCCACCCCGGAGGGGGCGAGACCCCCGTCGCTCATCGCAGTCACCTTCGCTACGCCTCGCCCTTTGGCCGGTGACGACGCCGACGGAGACGTCGGACGTGACTCAGCCCCATTCATCGTTACGCCTCCGCAACCGGTAGACATAGAGCTGCTCGAAGAAGTGGTACTCGACGGCGAGCTCCTCCGCGAGATAGCCGATCCTCTTCGCTTCGCCGAGGAGGACCTCCTTGTTGGAGAGGCTGCTGAACAGGAGGAGAATGGTGCCGGAGGAGGCGAGATGCGTCCTCGTCTGGCTGAGGAACTCCGCGATCAGCTCGTAGCCGTTCGCGCCGCCGTAGAGCGCAGGATGGTCATCCGTCTCCTCGGCAGGCAGGTAGGGCGGGTTGCAGACAATCGTGTCGAACCGCTCATCAGGGTCGATGTTCGTGAAGAGGTCGGACTTGATGACGGTTATCTTCCTCGTCAACGCGCCGTTCTCCGCTTTCCTCAGCTCAGTCTTGACGTGTGCGAGCGCGTCGTCGTCGATGTCGACGGCGAGGACGGACGAGACCGCAGGCCTGGCGGCGGCTGCGAAGGCCTGGATGCCGCTGCCGGTCCCCATGTCCAGGACGCGGCCGGCCGCGAGTTTCCCGACGAAGGAGGCGAGCAGTTCCGAATCCTCCTGCGGTTCGTAGAGGGGCATGCGACGGCGGAACAGTTCCCGGATTAAATAGTTAGTGCCGGAAAGATTCCGGAGAAGGGCGGAATCGTTCCGAAAAAGATGCGGAAAAGGTCTTTAAAGATGATCGCTTGACGGCAGGCATGGATCTCCTCCTCGACAACCTGACCGAGAAGGAATACCGGACGATCAAGAAGTTCCACGCCGAGCTGACCTCTCCCTTCCGGCCGCTCAAGCGGCTCGCAGCAGGCACGCTCCTCATCGCCGCGGGCGCGTACTCGCTCTACATGGGCGTGCAGGCGACGCTGCTCGTCAACAGCGCCGCGTTCAGGGGACGCGTGCAGTTGGTTGAGAGCGCAGGCAGCGTCGCTGAGCAGCTCGCGAACGACGAGCAGATGAACTACCTGGTGACGAGCAGGATCTGCGCCAAGGCCGCGGAAGAGAAGCAGTTCCGCGATTCTCTCGGCGAGCTGCGGGAGGCGTACAGGTACTGCGAGAGGACGGGCGACGAGTTCAGCTACGAACTAAGACGGACGGTCAACCCGTTCGCGAAGAGATAACTCGGGGAGTGCCACGGTGTTTCTTTTTCTGGCCGGGAATGCCGCTGAGACCCCATCCTCCCGCCGGTCGGGGATACTGCCGAAGCCGCCTTGCGCGGATCATGCGATGTTGTGGCTCAGTTCCGAGGCACCATCGTTCGTTTCCGCTGTCTGGCGAGTTGCGGCCTCCCTTTTTTCAATAAGATTTAAAATATCGTGCGGAAGAACGGCTCGCGATGGCATCCTACGATTTCACAGCGGTCGAGGAATCGACGCTCGCGTTCTGGAAGGAGCGCGGCGTCTACGCGAAAGCCAAAGCGAAGAACGCCAAGGGCGCGAAGTACTACTTTCTCGACGGCCCGCCGTACACGAGCGGGAAAGTGCACCTGGGCACGGCGTGGAACAAGACGCTCAAGGACCTCGTCCTCCGGTATAAGCGGATGCGCGGATTCGACGTCTGGGACCGCGCCGGCTACGACATGCATGGCCTCCCCACCGAGCACGCGACGCAGAAGAAGCTCGGACTCGAGAGCAAGGAAGCCATCGAGGAATACGGCGTCGAGAAATTCATCAGGGAGTGCAAGACGCTCTGCGTCGACAACATGGGCCTCATGAATGAGACGTTCATGCGGCTCGGCGTCTGGATGGACTTCGAGCATGCTTACCAGTCCATCAAGGACGAGTTCATCGAGGGCGAATGGTGGCTCGTCAAACGCGCCCACGAGGAAGGCCGCCTCTACGAGGGGCTGAAGACGATGACGTGGTGCCCGGGCTGCGCCACCGCCCTGGCGAAGCACGAGTGCGAATACCAGGAAGTGAAGGAAGAGTCGATCTTCGTCAAGCTCAAGGTCGCGGGCGAGAAAGACACGTATCTCGTCGTCTGGACGACGACGCCTTGGACGATCCCGTTCAACCTGGCGATCATGGTCAACCCTGAGCTCGAGTACCAGCGCTGCCTCGTCCACCGCGCGGACGGGGACGAGCGGTGGATCATCAGCATGGCCCTCGCCGGCCCGGTCATCCAAGGGGTCGCGGGCGCGAAATTCGAGATCGAGGAGACCTTCCCCGGCAGCGCGCTTGAGGGGACGCGGTACGAGCACCCGTTCGCGAAGCACGTCGACTACGCTGCGATGCGGAAAGAGCACCCCAAGATCCACACAGTCGTGCTCAGCGCGGAGTACGTCGACACGAGCGCGGGTTCAGGGCTGGTCCACTGCGCCCCGGGCTGCGGTCCGGAAGACTATGAGATCGGCGTCCGGAACGGCCTGCCTCCCTTCAACACGCTCGACGAGAGAGGCGTCTTCGACGCGACGAGCGGCATTTTCAGCGGCAAGACGGCGAAGAGGGATGACGCCTTCTTCATCGACCAGCTCAGGCGGGAAGGCGCGCTCATCGACACCGTGCCGGTCGAGCATGACTACGCACACTGCTGGCGGTGCCACTCGCCCGTCGTCTTCCGCGCCACCCGTCAATGGTTCTTCAAGGTGGAGGACCTCAAGGAGCGCATGGTCAAGGAGAATGACAAGATAACCTGGGTGCCGGACGCGGCGTACAACGCCTTCGACTCCTGGCTCAAGAACCTGCGCGACAACAGCATCACCAAGCAGCGCTACTGGGGCACGCCGCTCCCCGTCTGGAAATGCGACACTTGTGGCAGGTACGAGGTCGTCGGCTCGAAGAAAGAGCTCGAAACGTTCGTGGGCAAGGGGAACATGCCGAAGGACCTGCACAAACCGTGGATTGACGCGGTGACCTGGCCGTGCGCGAAGAAAGGCGGCCGTGCCGAGATCGGCGGCAAGAGTGATGGTAAGAAGGCCTGTACGGGCACGCTCCGCCGCATCCCGGACATCCTCGACGTCTGGGTGGATGCCGGAACAGTCTCGTGGAACTGCCTCGATTACCCGCGGGACACCATGACGTTCAACGAGTTTTTCCCGGCGGAGTTCATCCTCGAGGGGAAGGACCAGATCCGCGGGTGGTTCAACCTGCTTCATGTCGCTTCGATGATCGCGTTCGGCAGGCCGTGCTTCCGGAACGTCTATATGCACGGCTTCATCAACGACAGCCAAGGAAGGAAGATGTCGAAGAGCCTCGGCAACTACATCCTCCCGGACGAGGTTGTCGGGAAATACGGGGTGGACACGTTTCGCACCTATGCGATCGGCGCCGCGAACCCCGGCCTCGACATGAACTACAACTTCGAGGAGGTCGAGCTGAAGCACCGCAACCTGCTCGTCTTCTGGAACCTCCACAACCTGCTCCTCGAGCTCCGCAGCCAGGGCGTCGCGTTCGCGGAGAAGACGCAGAACGAGATCGGCATCGAGGAACGCTATCTGCTCAGCAGGCTCCATTCCACGATCAAGACCGTGACGGAACGGCTGGACGCGTACCGCCTCAACGAGGTCCCGGCGCTCATCGAGTCATTGCTCCTCGACATGAGCCGATCCTACGTCCAGCTCGTCCGTGAGAAACTCGCGGCGGGCGAGGAGGAAGAGAGGGAAGCGGTCCTCTACGCGGCCGCGACGACGTACCTCGGGGCGCTCAAGCTCCTCGCGCCGGTCGCTCCGTTCTTCGCCGAGCAGGCGTACCAGGACCTCAAGGAGCCGTTCGGCCTAAAGGAGGAATCGGTCCATCTCTGCGACTGGCCGGCGAGCGACGCGAAGCTGATCGACGCTGCCCTCGAGCAGGACATCGGCGCGGCGTTCCAGGCAATCGGCGCCATCCTCG
>DAHXMN010000150.1 GCA_027371725.1 Candidatus Woesearchaeota archaeon
CTCCGCTTCGAAGAAGAGGAGGATCAGGAGCCGCAGCGACTGAGAACAGAATCTCCGCGACGCCCCGAGAAGAAAAAAACAGGGAGGAAAGGAGTCGAAAACCGCGAGGTTTATCTGCTATGGACACGGGAAAATCTTATGCCTGATCCGGCGGAACCGCCGCACTTCCGACAGACGATGGGATCGCCCGGTCCCGGATCGCCCGTCGGGGCCTCGGAGATGGTCGGGTTCACGAGAGAGAATCTCAAGACGGGGAAGGAGCACTGCGCCGTGCACGGCCACATGCCGCCGCCGGACAACGTGAACATCCGCGCATACTGCTTCGTCAGGCTCGACAGCGCACCGGAGAAGGACGCGGGGGAACCGACCCGGACGCGGTCGCCGGGTACGGATTATTTCCGATAGTTCTGCGGCGTCTCGACGAAGGTGACGAGGGTGTCGAGGATCCGACGTGCGTACTCGCGCGGCGTCTCTCCCTCGAGGTTCTTCGCGATTTCCGGCAGGACCATGATCCACGCGGTCCGTCCGTCCAGGACCGTCCAGAGGTGGCTCTTGCTCTCGTGTCGCGCGACCTTGACCGCTTCGGCGCCCACGACTTTCTCGTCGAGGAATCCGGTCTCTTCGCCGCAGGTGACGCCGGATCGAAGAATGCCGTGCTCCGCTTCAAGGACGCGATAGAGCGCCTCCGTCTTGAGCCGCGCGACAGGCCCGGCATAGTTCACAGGGAGGAAGAAGACGCCCTCCTGACGGGCTGTGGCGTCGTAGCCGTCGATCGCTCTTTCGAGGCCGTTGAGCTCCATCCGGCAGAAGGTCATGAAGATGGGGAAAGGCGGTCCCTATTTTATGGCTTTCGTCGCATGGGAAGAACGAACTGCATAAAACCGGGAATAAGTTATATGAAAATAAAAAGGATGCGTAGGAGAGCGGAACGACATCGAAAGAGGACGAAGAGAAAAGAGAGAAGAGAAAAAATAGTTGAACAAAAAATACTTATTTCTTGCTCTTCAGCGCCGCCTGCGCCGCCGCGAGGCGAGCGATCGGCACTCTGAAAGGAGAGCAGCTGACATAGTTCATGCCGACCTTGTGGCAGAACTCCACAGAACTCGGCTCGCCGCCGTGCTCGCCGCAGATGCCGACCTTCAGCGTGGGCCGCGTCGCGCGTCCGCGCTCGATGCCGATCCTGACGAGCTGGCCGACGCCTTCCTGGTCCAAGACCTGGAACGGGTCGTGGGGCAGCAGCTTCTTCTCGAGGTAGTGCGGGACGAAGCCGCCGATGTCATCCCTTGAGAAGCCGAACGTCATCTGCGTCAGGTCGTTCGTGCCGAAACTGAAGAACTCCGCCACCGTAGCGATCCTGTCCGCGGTCAGCGCCGCGCGCGGGATCTCGATCATCGTACCATACATGTGGTCGATCCGCTTGACGCCGTACTTCTTGCAGACTTCCGCGTGGATCTTCTCCGCCACCTCCTTCTGGTGCGCCAATTCCGTCACCTGGCCGACGACGGGCACCATGATCTCCGGGTAGACCTTCTTCTTCTCCTTGACGAGCTCGGCGGCAGCTTCGAAGATGGCGCGGAACTGCATCTCGCTGATCTCGGCGTACGTGACGCCGAGACGGACGCCGCGGTGGCCCATCATGGGGTTGGATTCGTGCAACTCCTCGGCGCGCTTGTCCAGCGCGGCGGCGGATATCCCGAGCGCCTTCGCGAGCTTGGCACGCTCCTCCGCGCCCTTCGGGACGAACTCGTGGAGCGGCGGGTCGAGCAGCCGGATCGTGACGGGCAGGCCGTCCATCGCCGCCATCGTCGCCTTGAGGTCGCGCTTCACGAACGGGAAGAGCTCATCCAGAGCGGCGCGCCGCTCCTTCTCGCCGGACGCGACGATCATCTTGCGCAGGAGGAAGAGCGGCTGCTCCGCGCCTTTGCCGTAGAACATGTGCTCCGTACGGAAGAGGCCGATGCCCTCGGCGCCGAACTC
>DAHXMN010000151.1 GCA_027371725.1 Candidatus Woesearchaeota archaeon
CGGCGCGCCGGTACCCTAGAACGCATCGCGTTCGGGTTCCCGGAGCGGAGCTCAAGGGTGCTTCGTACCGTGCGCATCCAGGGACAAAACCGCGATACGTTGCGAGGGACGAGCAACAATGCTCCGCGGCGGCCACGGGGGAAGAAAAAGAGACCGAGGAGGTACTTTTATAAAACCGCGAGCGGTCCTGGAGAAGCACACCTCAACGCGGGGGTGGCACAGCCTGGTCTACTGCGCCGGACTCAAGATCCGGTCCCTTAGTGGGTTCGTGGGTTCGAATCCCTCCCCCCGCATGAACGTAGCGAATGCGGAGGAGGCCCCGAGCGAGAGCGAGGATGCCTCCCCCCAGCAGTTCTTTTCAATCCACCAATGCGGAATATACTTTTCCGTTACTTATTATAGGGTAGTGATGCTTATATATTCTGGTCGTGTACGCGGGAGCATGTCATCGGTACCGGGATTCTGCGACCAAGAGAGGGAAGCGAGAGAAGAGACGGTGTCTGTGCGCTTCATGTCTGTCACCTTAGGTCACCTCAGTAGTAGCTCTGGAACTCGTCCTCTTCGTTGACCGGCTCGGCCTTGGGCCGTTTCTCTTTCGGCGGCTGGCCGCCGTCCTTGGAACGTCCGCCGCCCTTCTTGGGCTTGTCGTCGTGCTCGTCGTGGTTCAGCTTCTTGTACGCGACGATAGCGGCGGCGACGATGAGGCCGAGGACGACGAGGACGAGCGCGAGCTGGAAGATGGTGGTGAGAGTCTTCTGGAGGGAGACGCCGACCGGCTCGATGACGCGCAGGCCGATGTCGGTGGATTGGACGTCGCCGTCGCTCTCGACGGTGAGGTGGAGCGTGTTCCTGCCGACGGGCGCGAACCGCTCCGTCTGGATGTAGAGGTAGAGGCTCTGCGTCTTGCCCGCGGGCACGGTGATCGTGCTGACCGGGTCGATCCGGTAGCTGCCGATCGCGTTGATGTCGTCCAGGCCGAGCCGGTAGGTCTTCGCCTCTCCGTTCAGGTTGGTGATGGTGATCGGGTAGACGACGCTCTCTCCCAGGATGACGTCCTGGCCGATGAGGGTATCGATCTTCGTGTTGTCGAGCGCGGTCGCGTTCGGCGTGCACATGCCGGGCTGGCTGACGATGGCGAACTGCTGGTAGAGCGTCTGCGTGAACGTCCGGGAGCCCTCGATGTGGTCGGTGGAGAAGGTGAGCTCGTAGTTGCCCGGGGTGGCGCATCCGGGCGCCTTCAGGACGAAGTCGATGTTGCGCTGCTCGCCGGGCTGCAGGGTCGGGATGAGCGTGGAGACGTCGATGTTGAGGCCGACGTTCCGGATGCGGGCCTGGACGTCGTTGAGCGCGTACGCCTTGTTGTTGATGAGCTGGACGCGCACGGTGAAGAAGCTGCCCTGCTTCACCTGCGTGCCCGGGTCAAGCAGTATCTGGGTGACGAGGAGGTCGCACGCGTCGCCGATGCCGTTGTGGTTGCTGTCCGCCTGGTCGGCGTTCGGGACGGAGACGCAGTTGTCCTGGAAGTCGGGGATGCCGTCGCAGTCGCGGTCCTGGATGAGGCCTTGCGGCGTCTGGATGGCGCAGCCGTTGACGGGCAGGCCGTTCTGCATCTGGTCCGCGTGGACGAGCGGCAGGAAGAGTGCGGTGAAGACGAGCGCCAGGACGGCAATCCGGAAATGAGATGCAACCCCCATCGTGGCCGTGGTGAAAGAAGAGGCGATTTATAAATATTGCTATTTTTTAACCATTAAGTAGTGGTGATGATTCTGACGAGAAAAGACGGAGAAAGCCCATACGACGAAGCAGGCCCCCGACGCCGGTGCCGCGACCCCCGTGGCCGCCGCCAGGGAACAAGACCGGATTTTGGCCCGATTCGCGCGGAACGTTTAACGTTCCGGCGCGCCGGTACCCTAGAACGCATCGCGTTCGGGTTCCCGGAGCGGAGCTCAAGGGTGCTTCGTACCGTGCGCAT
>DAHXMN010000152.1 GCA_027371725.1 Candidatus Woesearchaeota archaeon
TGCCGAGCGAGAACACCGCCGAGACCGGCGCCTCGTAGCCCGGGATCAGGCGGCGATACGAGTTGGTCGAGGGGTTGGTGAACGCCATCACCGCGCCGCCGTGCAGCAGCACGCCTGCGAGGAACGAGCGCCCGGTCGCCGAGAGCGTGCCGTAGGCGTCGGCCTCGTAGAACAGGTTGACGCCGTCGCGCCAGAGCTGCTGGTGGAAGTGCAGCCCGGAGCCGGCCTCACCGTACAGCGGCTTCGGCATGAACGTCGCCGTCATCCCCATCGAGGGCGTCATCGTCACGGGCGACACCGGCAGCCTCGGCGGCGAGGTCTCGAGCGACACCGTCGTCCAGGATATCCGGCGCGCGGAAGACGACAGCAGCATCAAAGCGGTGCTCTTCCGCATCGACAGCCCCGGCGGCAGCGCCGTCGCCTCGGACGAGATCGCCGCCGCGATCAAGCGGATGAAGAAGCCGAGCGTCGCGGTCATCCGCGAGGTCGGCGCTTCCGGCGCGTACTGGGTCGCGTCCGCCACCGACCACGTCGTCGCGAACCGGATGAGCATCACCGGCTCGATCGGCGTGATCGGCAGCTACCTCAGCTTCGGCCGGTTCCTCAGCGACTGGAACGTGACGTACAACCAATTGATCGCCGGCGACGAGAAGGACATCGGCACCCCGTTCCGCGAGCTGACGCCCCAGGAGCGGCAGTTCCTCCAGCAGAAGCTCGACACGATCCACGACTACTTCATCCAGGCCGTGGCCGCCAACAGGAACATGACGGTTGCGCAGGTGACGCCGCTCGCCGACGGCCGGTTCTTCCTCGGCAGCGAGGCGCAGCAGGACGGGCTGGTCGACCAGCTCGGCGGCGAGCAGGAGGCGCTCGACTGGATCAACGCCACCATCAAGGAAGAGCCCGTCACGGTCGTCTACGAGCACAAGCCCACGCTCACGGACATCCTCGCCGGCCTCGAGGCGCAGCGGAGCGCGCTGCCCGGGGCGCTCGCCTCCCTCCCCTCGGAGCAGGCGATCAGCGACGTCCCGGCGCCGATGGCGCGATAAGGCTCCTTCCTTTCCTCCTTCCTTTCTCCTCTCGCTCCTTTCTCCTCCTCTCGCATCCTTTTTTCGGAACTTTTTTTTGAATCTTTTTGTCGGAATCCTTTTCGCATCTCCCCTCGACTTCCACAAGGCTTAAATACCTGTTTTCTCATTCGATAGTCGATACGAACGACGAGCGAGAGACCACGAAGAACGGCTGGTCGGCGAATGCGCCGCAACGACCTTCTCTTCTCGAGTTTCTGCCGACGACGGAGGTAGTGGTGTGAAACCGGCAAAGGGTTTGTCGAATGAACTGGAAGGTTTCGAGGGGATCGAGATAGAGACCGGCACTGCACGGGTGGAACGCGAATACCGATTCCTCTGCGGCGATGACCTGCTCTTCTGGGCGGAACAGCGTCCGAAGAACAAGGAATACGACGGCCTGCTCGCGACCTACTGGCATTCAGCCGAGACGCCGGCACGCCTCTTCGGGCGTTTCAAGGCGCTCTACGACGTTCTGCGCGCGGGAGACTTCTCCGACCGGCCGACGAGGCCGCACCATTTCGAGATCCACTCGCGCAACGGCCACGAGCACTTCGGGCTCGAGACTGCCTTCGACCGGACGAGCGAAGTGACCGATCTCGTCGCGGATCCGGCGTTCCGCCACTTCGATCTCAGGACGGGCTACGCCGACATGGGCGTCCGGGCCTACGACGTCCCCCGCGGACAGGTGGTCGTCGCCGTCGCCGCCGACCAGGACGTCTCCGAGCCGCTCGCCGGCCTGATGCACGGGACGATCATGCCCCACGTCCGGTACGCCGCGCTGCGCTCCGCCCTCGCCGGGCTCTACGTCCCTCGCTGACGCGTCCGCAGAATCAGGGCGTCCGCAGAATCAGGGCTCCTCTTCCCGGATATTTCTTCCCGGATATTTCTTCCTA
>DAHXMN010000153.1 GCA_027371725.1 Candidatus Woesearchaeota archaeon
TAATATATTACATTTTTTATAATATATTATCTTGTTTATAAAGTCTGTGCATAGTTGACCAGTGGCAACGGCCACAAACCTTTAAATCCCGCCTCGTCGCGGGGGGGCGCGATGCTCCTCCCGCTCGTCGTGCTCGGCGTCGTGTTCGTGCTGATTGCGGTGCGGCAGGTCGGCCGCTTCCGGCTGCGGATCTGGCAGATCATGCTCGGCGGCGCGCTCGCCGTCCTGCTGCTCGGACAGATCGCGCCGGCCGCGGCGCTGCAAGCGATCAATATTGATGTGATGCTCTTCCTCTTCGGGATGTTCGTCGTCGGACGGGCGCTGGAGGAGTCCGGCTACCTCGAATACCTGTCGTACCGGTTCTTCAAGAACGCGAAGAACGCCGACACCTTGGTCTTGGCGATCCTCTTCGGGTGCGGCCTCGGCGCCGCCGTCCTGATGAACGACACGCTCGCGATCGTCGGCACGCCCGTCGTCCTGCTGCTGAGCAAGAAACACAGGATCTCGTCGAAGATGCTCCTCCTCGCGTTGGCGTTCGCCGTCACGATCGGCACGGTGATGAGCCCGATCGGCAATCCTCAGAACCTCTTGATTGCGATCCACGGCAACGTGCCGAACCCGTTCTGGACGTTCCTCAAGTACCTCTTCGTTCCGACGATGATCAATCTCGTCGCGGCATACGTCCTCCTCAGGATCTTCTACCCGCAGGAGTTCAAGAACGGCGACCTGAACCACGATAAGGTCGAGGTGAAGGACAAGGAGCTCACACTGTTGTGCAAGATCGCGTTAGTATTAGTACTCGTATTGATCATGACAAAAATAGTTCTCGTACTGGTGAACCCTGCGCTCGACTTCAAGCTCACGTACATCGCGCTGGCGGGCGCAGCGCCGATCCTCCTCTTCAGCCCGAAGCGGCTCCCGATCCTGAAGACGATCGACTGGCCGACCCTGGTCTTCTTCGCCGCCATGTTCGTCCTGATGGCGAGCGTCTGGGAGAGCGGCGCCCTCCAGGCGCTGATCAACGGCGCGGGCGTCGATCTCACCACGGTGCCCGCCATCCTCGCCGTCAGCGTCCTGGCGAGCCAGCTCCTCTCGAACGTGCCGCTCGTGGCGCTCTACCTCCCCCTCCTTGTCATCCTTCCGCGGCGCGGCGTAGATGTCCCTCGCAATCACCTCTTCGAGCTGCCCGGTCTGCGCGTAGAAGAGCGCCTCTTCCTCCTCGACCTCTGCGAGCAGCGCGTTCCACTCGCGCGCGTCGCGTTCCCGTTTCCTGCATCGATCGCGCCGTCGCCGCCATTCCTGGAGGCCGGTGACCGGCGTCCGGTACGAGCGTTCGGCAGAAGGATGATACGAGGCGGGCTTCCATCCGAGGGCGTTCCCTGCCATGCGCATCACTGTCCCACCCCTTCGCCGCCGGGATTCCGGTCGCGATATTTAATCCTTTCGCGGAGGGCGCTCGGGCAGACGGCGCGTCGCCGGCCAAGAGACGAGGCCCGCGGAGAGAACGGCGAAGGACGGGTAAGGGGTCGCCCCTCACGGGGACGCGTCCTCTCGACCTGACGAGCGGCACGGTCCGGAGCCGGACGCTGCGCAGAACTACGGGCTCTCTATGATCGACGTCCCTCTACGATCGTCTCGAGGCCGAGCAGGTACCGGTCGCCGAGGACGTCTTCGCCCGTGCGCTCGTTCCGCGGCAACGGCAACGGCGTCGGCACGCCGGGGAAATACTGCTCTCTGTCGGTCAGGCCGGGGATCGGCGCGAAGAGGTCCTTCACGGAGTACACGGTCTTCTGTTCGTACGTCGCCATCGTGCGCGTCGAGAGCACGGCAGGGGTATATAATCCTTTCTCAGAGGAAGAGCAGCAGGACGGCTACCAGCAGAATGGCGGCCAGCAGTACCAATGCCAAGTCATGCATGGCCTGCTGTTGTTCCCGATAGAGACCACCGTACT
>DAHXMN010000154.1 GCA_027371725.1 Candidatus Woesearchaeota archaeon
GTCACGGAACACCTCCTCGATGGCGAGCGCGCTCCCGGGGACGTTGCTCGCGTGCTTCAGCACGCCGGCGTTCCCCGCCATCAGCGCCGGCGCCGCGAACCGGAAGACCTGCCAGAAGGGGAAGTTCCACGGCATCACGGCGAAGTTCGAGAAGGAGTTCGTCGCGTTCATGCGCCAGCAGAAAGCCGGCGACCCACTCGACCCTGAGACGCAGGTGGGGCCGCTCGCCCGCGAAGACCTGGCGATCGAGCTCGACGCGCAGGTCCAGGACGCGGTCAAGAAAGGCGCGAAGCTCCTCCTCGGCGGCAAGCGCAACGGCGCGTACTACGAGCCCACCGTCCTCGTCGGCGTGACGCCGGAGATGCGGCTGTTTCACGAGGAGACCTTCGGACCGGTGGCGGTCATCTACCGCGTCAAGGACGAGGACGGTGAACCCGACGCCCAGCCGGGTGGCTGTCTCGAGCTCCTGGCTGTTCATGAGGAAGCCCCCGTCGCCCATGGCCGCGATGACCCGCTGCCCGGGGCGGGCGATCCGCGCCGCGATGCCGCCGGGCAGCGCGATCCCCATGCTCGCGAACCCGTTCGAGACGATGACGGTGTTCGGCTCGTACGCGGGGTAGTTCCGCGCGATCCACATCTTGTGGCTGCCGACGTCGCTGATCAGGATGTCGTCGTCCTTCGTCAGCGCGCGGAGGAGTGCGAGGACGCCGGGGACGGTGAACGGCTCGCCTTCCCGCAGGCGCGACTGGTTGAAATCCTCGATGATCCGCTCGCGCAGCGGCTGGATGCGGCGCGGGTCGAACGCTATCTTCTCCTTCGCGAGGCGCTGGTTCAGCTCCCAGAGCGTGGCGCTGATGTCCGCGACGATCTCCACGTCCGGCTGGTAGTGCTCATACACTTCCGCAGGGGTGAAGTCGATGTGGACGATCCGCTTGTCCTTCGTTCCGTTCCAGTTCTCCGGGTCGTACTCCGCGACGTCGTACCCGACGGTGATGACGACGTCCGCCCTGTCGATGTAGCACATCTGGAAGTCGCGCGCCTTGAGGCCGATGGTGAAGAGCGAGCGGGGATCCTTGCCGGAAACGGCTCCTTTCCCCATGAATGTCGTGACGACGGGGATGCCCGTCTTCCCGACGAAATCGCGGAGGTGCTTCGACGCGAGCTTCCGGATGGCGCCGTTGCCTGCGATGATGAGGGGGTGCTTCGCCTCGCGGATGACCGCCATCGCGGCGTCGACCGCCTTGAAGTCGGGCGCTGCGCGACGGACGCGCCGCGGCTCGAGCGGCTCCTTGTCCGTCTCCATGCGGGCGACGTCCTCCGGCAGCTCGAGGTGCGTGACGCCGGGCTTCTCGGTCTCGGCGAGCTTGAACGCCTTCCGGACGGCTTCCGCGACGATCCGCGGGCTGGTGATCGAGGCGTTCCACTTGACGATGGGCCTGAACATGGAGATGATGTCCACGGCCTGGTGGCTCTCCTTGTGCAGCCGGTCGAGGGAGCCTTGCGCGGTGATCGCGACGACGGGGCTCTTGTCGAGCTGCGCGTCCGCGAGCCCGGTGAGGAGGTTCGTCGCGCCCGGTCCCAGGGTGGCGAGGCAGACGCCCGCCTTGCCGGTGAGCCGGCCGTAGACGTCCGCCATGAACGCCGCCCCCTGCTCGTGGCGCGTCGGGACGAACTTGACGCTCGATTTCTCGAGGGAGAAGAGGAGGTCCTGGTTCTCCTCGCCCGGCACGCCGAAGACGTGCGTGACGCCCTCCTTCTCGAGGGTCTTGACGAGGAGGTCGGAGACTTTCATCGTGGCGCTCATACGATAGGCGAAATACGAGGGCGGTTAAAAATGCTGTGTTGGAATGCGTCGAAGTGCGGAGAAAACGCACGACCGTTTCAGCCGTGGATGACGCCGACGGCCGCCAGGCCGTTGAGGATGCGCTGCGCGGAGACGAACGTCAGC
>DAHXMN010000155.1 GCA_027371725.1 Candidatus Woesearchaeota archaeon
TCGAACCGGACGCCTGCCACCGTCTGCGCGAGCGCAGGATTCCGGTACCGGTAGACCGCGGCGAGGAGCCACCGCGCCGGCGGGATGCCGCCGATGAGATTCCCGTTCCAGATGAAGAAGTTATGGATCCGCTCCGGGTCGAACCGGAAGAGCACGGGTTTCGCGAGCCGCTCGTAGAGGAACGTCATCCGGCCTTCGGGGCGGTGGCGGCTTTTTATGCTTTCCTGTCGGGTGGGTAAGTAGAAAGTGACGGTCACCGGCTTCAGGTCGAACCGTCGCGAAGAGACCTGCGAAGGCCGTGTGGGGGGCCGTCCCCAGAGACGAGCACGAGGCTCGCCGTGGTCCCGGCAGCGTCCCGCTACCGAGGACCTACGGGGACGAGGCCATTCAGAATGACGAGCGATACGGTTCGAAGCTGGTGACCCGAGCGTCAGCGAGAACTTTCTACTTACCAGTCGAGGACTATTTCCTGTGGAAGAACGCGTACTTGGACTTCTTGCCGTCCGGCTTCGGCTCGTACTTCGTGACGCGGAAGATGCGCAGATCGTTCATCACCTTCGGGATGACGGCGACCATGTCGCTGGCGAGGAAGCCGAACTGGAGCGTTTCGCCCACGGTCTCGGCCGCCTTCTTCGCGACGAACGCGGCGGCGCGGGCCGATTTCCCCGGGTCGCCGCTCTGCGCGTAGAGCGCGGCCGCGATGCCTGAAAGCACGTCCCCGGTGCCGGCGACGGTGGCGCGGGAGTGGCCGCCGCCGAGCGTGCACGTCCCCTCGGTGCCCATGATGACGTCCTCGCGTCCCTTGATGACGAGGATGTTCGTGCCGAGGCTCGGCGCGACGTGCTCGTCCGTGAACGCGTTGCACTCCTTGAGGGCCTCGTACTCGCGCCTGTTCGCGAACAGGATGGATTTCTCGAGGCTGGCGAGCTTCACCTGCTTCGTCGCGTCCGCGTCGAGGACGAGCGGCGCCCGGAGCAGCGGGATCAGCTTGGCGAGCCACTCCTCGCGCTGCTTCGAGACGCCGAGGCCCGGCCCTATCAGGACGACGGAGGCGTTCTCCGACAGCGCGGCGAGCTCCTTGAGGTGCTCTTCGCCGTAGTCCTCGCCCGCGAGCTTGACCGTGATGATGTCCGGCGAGAAGGCGTTCATCAGCCGCGCGCTCGTCTCTGGGGCGGCGATGACGACGCTGTCCACGCCTGCGCGCAACGCCGCCAGCCCGGAGAGGACGGCCGCGCCGACGTACCGCTCGCTGCCGCCGATGATCAGGACGCGGCCGGCGTCGCCCTTCGAGAAGTTGACGTTCCGCTCGATCATGCCGCGGACATCCTTCTCCTTGAAGGGGCACGGCTCAGGCATCGCGGCGCTCATCTTCTTCAGTTCCTTCCCGCCGTATAAAAATGTTTTTAAACCCTCCGTCTCGACGGGAGCGGATGAAGGCGCTCCTCGCCGCGCTGCCCCGCCTCCCGCTCGCCGAAGCGAAGGGATACGCGCTGCTCGACACGTGCTTCGTCATCGACGCGGCGGAGCGCGGGAAGCTGGACGGGCTGCTCGGCGCCCGGGTGGCCATCACGTCGTTCAACGCCGAGGAGCTCGAACAGGTCGCCCATCGTCTGCGCGACAAGACGAAAGGGTCGTCGCGACGGTTCTTCAAGCGCCACTCCTCGCTGCCGGCGGTCGAGCTTCCTGTCCATCCGGGCGACCGCGACGGCGAACGCGCATTCGTCGCCTCCGTCGACGCCCGGTTGCTGGAGAAGGTGCCTGACGCGAGCGACGCCGTCCTGATCGCAGCCGCGCTCTCCGCGGGCTGCGACGTCCTCACCAAGGACAAGCACCACCTCTTCACCGTCGTCCCGGACCGGAGGGAGGATAGTTAGGCCGCAATGATGATGTGCGAAAAAATTATACTATCCCTGCCTGAACGTCCTTCCACTCCTTCCAGACG
>DAHXMN010000156.1 GCA_027371725.1 Candidatus Woesearchaeota archaeon
GTACTTGAGGAGGTGCTCCGGCTTCCGGTCCAGCGCCTTCGCGATCTCCACCCAGTTGTTGATCACGGTCTGGACGCCCTGGACGTGGCCGCGCACTTTCGGGACGGTGAAGCGTTCGCTGCCCGCTTCGCTCTCTTCCGGCAGCTGCGCCTTCGCCCGCTCGAGAAGTTTCTCGTAGTCCATCCCGAAGAGGACCGGCCCGTCGTTTTTAAAGGTTTGGGGAGCGACTGGTCTGTAGAACGTCTCGCCGGAGGCGCCGTTCCTGCGGCGATCGCCGTCGCCATCCTTAAGGTCGGGGCATCGTGGATAAACGCTCGGAGAGCTGCGGGGGTCGTCCCCTCCGGGGCTTCAACGGCGGAAGCGAACACGCAGCGGCACGCCGAACAGGACGGGACGGCACGACGCGAGAACTTCGGCAACAACACTTAAAACACCGCAGCCGTTCCGGTGGAGGATGGACTGGTATCGCATCGTCGGCACGTCGCACATCGCGCAGCAGGCCGTCAAGGACGTGGAGCGCGCCTACGCCGAGTTCTCCCCCGACATCGTCGCGGTCGAGCTCGATCCGCCGCGGCTGCAGGCGCTCCTCGCCGAGCACCGCGAGAAGCCTTCTTTTTTCCGGCTGCTCCGGATGGTGGGCGTCACGGGCGCGCTCTTCGCCGCGCTCGGCGGCGCGGCGCAGCGGAAGCTCGGCCGCATGGTCGGCATGGATCCCGGCGCGGAGATGCTCGCCGCCTTCCGGCTCGCGCAGCGCGACGGAAAGCGCGTGCTGCTCATCGACCGCGACCTCCGCGTCACGCTGCGCCGCCTTCGATTCGGCTGGCGCGAGATCCGCCAATTGCTCAAGGACCTGTGGCGCGGCCTCCTCGGGAAGGACCGGCTCTCCTTCAATCTGGATCGGGTGCCGTCCGAGGCGGTCGTCGGGAAGCTGCTCGCCGAGTTCCGGACGCGCTACCCCCAGCCGTACGCGGCGCTCGTCGATGAACGGAACAAGCACATGGTCCGCTCGCTGCTCGACTATCACGAGACGCACATCACCGAACGGATACTTGTCGTCGTCGGCGCGGGCCATGTCGGCGGGATGCGTTGTCTGTTGGAAGCGTAGACGGGCAGGTTTTTCGACGTCATCGTCGCGGCGGCATCGTCCTCCCTCCGGTCCGGGGTCTGGTCGGGCGCTCACGATCATGCGGCCGCAGCCGCATGTTCGCGTCCGGGTCTTGTGCCAAGGCGACGATGGCATCGTCGATGTGGCGGTTCTCTGTTTTTCTGTCCCAGTGGACAACAACCTATTTAAACGCGGTTTTTCGGAGGAGGGTCGTGGCAGGCTTCACGTATCACATCAAACGGTACTTCCACTTCTCCGGCGACGAGTGGGCCGCGCTCTTCGTCACCGCGGTCGTGATGGGGTTCGTGCTCAGCTTCAACAAGTGGGGCGAGACCACCTTCGACCTCGCGGCCGGGACGAAGAACCTGCTTCTCGCGCTCTCCGCGTCCGTCGCGCTCCTGATAGTCCACGCCGGCGCGCAGAAGCTCGCGGGCATCTACTACGGCGTCAAGGTCACGTACGGCAAGGATGTCATCGGGCTGCTCATCGGCGTCCTCATCACGCTGCTCAGTTTCGGCTACCTCCCGCTCTTCTTCCCCGGCCATCTCACCTACGAGACCATCCCGAACCTGCGCGTCGGCAAGTTCCGCGCCACGATGGTGAAGAAGTGGGAGATCGCGTTGATCGCGTTCGCCGGGCCATTCGTATCGCTCCTTCTGACGATCCCCTTCAACCTGCTGCAGCTCGCGACCGGGCTCGCGGTCTTCCACACGCTGATCGTGGTGAGCGTCCTCCTCGCGGTCTACGCGATGATACCCTTGCCGCTCATCCAGACGTCGAACCCGTACAGCGTCTACATGAGCCGCATGGAGTCCTTCGA
>DAHXMN010000157.1 GCA_027371725.1 Candidatus Woesearchaeota archaeon
GGGGGAGACTGATAAGCTGGCTGCACGCGAGGATGATGATCGCGTCGAGGAACGTGACGAAGATGCACAAGCCGAGGAGATTCAGGATGAGCTGGCCATAGCTGCGCAGTGGCGGCAGGAAATAACAAAACACCCCGATAGGTGCGAAGAGGACGCCGAAGGCAACGATGAGGTACCGCATGGTCAGGAAGAGCATCGTCACCAACAAGATGAGCGCATAGACGCCGACGAGGAGGAATTCGAGGCCGATGTTCGAGATATTATCTGCCGTCAAGAGGAAAAAGAGCGGGTTGACGAGACTCAGCACAGCTTGCGTCATGAGGCTGCCCATCTGGACGATGAGGCTGTAGAGGTAGTAGCTCGCCTGGACGAGGACGATCATAATCACGGTGTTCTTGAGCCATTCCTTCGCCATTTCGCGCTTGAGGACGTTGTGGCCGCTCGTCAGGAACTGGTACCCGGCATAGAGGAACAAGAACCCGTAGAAGAGGCTGAGACAGTAGACAATGATCGCCCAGACGCCCTGGAAGAGGTCGATGCTCGGAGACGCTGCCAAGAGTGCCTTCACGAGTTCCAAGAGCGGTGCCAGAGGCGCATTAATCATGGCGAGAAGGAAGTTGTAAAACGCCCCCGGAAGACAGCTAGCAAGATTGGTGAGACCACAATCATCCGCCCGAACCATCGGGATCGTCAGGAGAAGTGCGAGACCGAGGCCGGTGAACTTTCGCCAGTATTTCCGAGCAAGCCGATAGGAACCAACCATGAGGGCAGCGAAGACAACGAGCTTGAGTATGAATATCCAGTCAATCGTTGTCGTCGGCGGATCAAACGCAGTAGCGGGTGGCGCCGTCAGGTTCTGATTGCACGGCTTTGTTTGGTTCGTGAAGAAGTCCTCTGCCTTGACGGTGCAGTTGCTCGCGTTTGCGACGTAGAACGTGCCATTGTTCCAGAGCAAGTTCTGAGCCTCCTCTACATCTACCTTGTCGGCATGAAGCTCCAGCAAGTAGAAGGGCTTCTTCGTGAAGTTCGCCGTATACACCCATTCCCTCGCAGAGTAATTGCTCTGTCCGAGGGAGAGCCAGACGCTCGTGTTCTGGTCATGCACGAGCAACGCTTTCGTCGTGCCGCTGTAATTGCTAATGAGCGTAAAGCTCGCATTCAGGGCGTGACGGTCATACGTCGTGTTCAGCGTATCGTTCACGACGAGCGTATCAGTCGTATAGTTCGTTTTCGTCTTGGGACATCGCCAACAGTACCGGACGCAGACGCCGTTCCGTGTTCGACAGCAATATTTCTGCCACGTGTAGTAGTCGTTCTTGATCGTGGCGCGGATGCTCAGCACCTCTGTGATATTCGCGTCAAAGATGAGGATGTTGATCGGGACGATCTTCCCGTACCCCATGACAAGAGTATTGGCTTTGGTCGTGAGGTTGCTCGTATTCTCGGTGAGGTAGTGGAGTATCTTGCACGTCGCCCCATTACTCTGAGAAGGATTAGTATAATTCGCAGGCACCTTGATCCAGTAGCTCGCCTCGGAACGAACGGTGACCTTCGCGGGACAGTACCTCGTCTGGTTGTAGATGACGCTCGGCTGGATCGTCAGGAGCGCAACCCACGCGTCCATGATGACGCCCTTTTGTCGCTTCACATAGCCGAAGGGAGTGTCGTTCACGACGATACCTTGGTTGTAGGCGGCGATAGCTGCGTGGCCGGGGTGGCTCGTGTTAGTGTAAATGAGATTAGCGATGAGATCTTCATTGACTGTTAAAGCGGCCAGACAATTCGTTTGGTTCGGGAAGTAGCTGCAGTTGAACGCAGCGGTAGCTGGTATGAAAGCGAGAAATAAAAAGAGAAAAAGGAAATTTAAGAGAAAGGATCTTTTATAACAAAAAGAAAGAAAATAGCAAAGAAAGAGAAACAGTT
>DAHXMN010000158.1 GCA_027371725.1 Candidatus Woesearchaeota archaeon
GCGAAGATGAACCTGACGCTGACCATTCCCGGCCTGCTCTTCATCGATACGCCCGGCCACGCCGCGTTCACTACTCTTCGTCGTCGTGGCGGTTCGCTCGCCGACATCGCCATCCTGGTCGTGGATATCCACGAGGGGTTCAAGCTGCAGACCATCGAAGCGATCGACATCCTCCGGGCGGCGAAGACGCCGTTCATCGTCGCCGCGAACAAGCTGGACCTGGTGAACGGGTACCGGCAGAAGCACGACGGGCTGATGCAGGATATCCTGGCGCAGACGCCCGAGTTCCAGGCGTTGCTTGACCAGAAGCTGTATACGTTGGTTGGCGCTTTCTACGAGAAGTTCCAGATGCAAGCCGAAAGGTTTGATAGGGTGTCGGATTATACGACGCAATTGGCCATTGTGCCGTGCAGTGCGTTGCAGAACCACGGCATCGCCGAATTGCTGATGGTCGTCGCCGGCCTGGCGCAGCGCTACCTGGAGAAGAAGCTCAACTTCACGGCTGATGGGGCTGCGAAAGGGACCATCCTCGAAGTCAAGGAGACGGTCGGCTTAGGCGTCACGGCGGACGTCATCATCTATGACGGCACATTACGAAGAGGAGACACGATAGTCATCGCGGGATTAGAAGAACCGATCGTCACGAAGGTACGCGCCCTCTTAGAACCGGCACCCTTGGCGGAAATGAGGGACAAGAAGGCGAAGTTCAAGCCGGTGGCGGAAGCCGTCGCCGCGACCGGGGTGAAGATCTCCGCGCCGGAGATGGAGAAAGCGCTGTCCGGGATGTCGCTCGTGAGCGCTAACACTCCGGTTGAGGTCGAGGCCGCCAAACGGGCCTTGCAGGCCGAAGTGGCGGAGATGGCCGTCGCGACGGATGAGGACGGCGTCGTCATCAAGGCCGACACGTTGGGGAGCCTGGAAGCGCTCTCGAAATTATTGCATGATGACGGCATACACGTCCGGAAAGCCTCCGTCGGCGCAGTCTCGAAACGGGACATCACCGATGCCGAGGCGAATATCGAGAAGGACCCGTTGACTGCTGTTATTTTATGCTTCAATCTCCCTGCTGCGGAGTCGAACGCGGTCAAAGTATTTTCTAGTCCGGTCATCTACCGGCTGATCGACGACTACAAGGCGTGGCGCGAGGCCGAGGTGAAGAAGCAGCAGCAACGCGCGATGGACGAACTGACGGCAGTGTGCAAATTAGAAATACTCCAAGGATGCATTTTCCGTCAATCGAACCCTGCGGTGGTTGGTGTTGAAGTATTGCAAGGGACGCTGAAGAAAGGCACCCAGGTGATGAAGCCGGACGGGACGCGCGTCGGCGTCATCAAAGAGCTGCAGCAGGAGCAGAAGACGCTCGCGAGCGCCGGCCGCGGCCTGCAAGTGGCGATCTCGTTGCCGGGCGTGACGTGCGGCCGCCAGATCAACGAGCACGACCTCCTGATCAGCGAGCTGGACGAGACAGAATTCCGGCAGTACAAGGAGTACAAGGACGTGCTGACGGCGGAGCAGAAAGCCCTGTTGAAAGAAATCGCCGAAATCAAACGCAAGCAGAACCCCGTGTGGGGGGTATAGGATTCAGTTCTCGTTCTAACGTTAAATTAAATTTTTCTCGCCGTCGCCTTGGAGCAAAATCAGATTTTTGACCGATTCATGCAGGTCAAAAATCGCAAAACCCCGGACCGGAGGGAGAACAGATGCTCCGCAACGGAGAGGGAATAATCTAAAAAGAAAGAAGAACAACCATTTCCTTCAAGTTGATAAAAGTGTCTTAAGTCTTCCTTTGATATTTTCATAGACAGAGTTCAGTTTACGTTTTGCCTCGGCAGTTAGTAGCGCAGTATGCATTAGCGCGTCTCGTATCGGCTTGTATTGTTTCGAATCAGTTGCAAGATCATTTTGTGTTCCGGTTCGATC
>DAHXMN010000159.1 GCA_027371725.1 Candidatus Woesearchaeota archaeon
GTTCATGAACCAGCCGACCAATATAAACCTGAAGCAGCAGTTCGCCGTCTTCTCCGTGCGCGACATGGAAGACGAGCTTAAGCCGATCGCGATGTACATCATCACGCATTACATCTGGAACGAGGTACGCCACGACCTGAAGAAACGTCTGCTCATAATAGACGAGGCTTGGTGGATGATGAAAAGCGAGGACACCGCTTCGTTCCTATACTCGCTCGCAAAGCGCGGAAGGAAATACTATCTCGGAGTCTGCACCATCACGCAGGACGTCGAAGACTTCCTCAAGAGCCCGTACGGGCTTCCAATCCTCACGAACTCCTCGCTCCAGCTCCTCCTGAAGCAATCGCCTACGACTATAAACGCGCTCCAGCAGACATTCAATCTGACCGACGAAGAAAAATACCTCTTGCTCGAGGCTGGCGTAGGCGAAGGGCTGTTCTTCGCCGGCATGAAGCACGTCGCCATCAAGATCGTCGCTTCCTACACGGAAGACCAGATAATCACCTCAGACCCGTCCCAGCTCATCGCGATAAAGCAGGAGAAAGGCCGCCATGCCGCAGAAAGGAGATAGTCAGAAACCGCCGGAAGCCATGACGTGGGGGAGGGCGGTGCCGGTCATCGCGGTCGCGGCCGTTTTCGACCTGCTTCGCGCTTTCTTCGAGATGTTCTGGTTCCTGGCCCCTGCTATCGCGACCGTATATTGCACCGCAAAGGTGAACGGGGTGCTGACCAGCTGGACGGCAGGGCTGCTCGGCGCGAAGACCGCCGCGACAGCTTGTACAGCCGGCGTCGTCGGAGCGATCGCCGGACTGACTGCAATCACCGGAGGCATGAGCGCCGAGGCGGTCGAGGCGTTCAGCATAATCATGGCCATAGCCGTGGGAATACTCGGCTTCATCGCGCTCGGGATATGGATCCTAGTCACGAATCCCGGTCTTTTCCGAGCGAACGCGAGCAATGCCATCTGGTTCGTCGGCGGTTTCTTGATAGGCGAGGTTCCTTTCGTCGGCGCGATACCGACGTTTTCCGTTACGCTTTTCAAGGCGTACTGGACGCAGATAAAGAAGGAGCGCGCGGCGTTACTGAGGTGGCAAAAAGAGCATGCGAGGGAGATCGCCGCGCAACGCCGCGCACAACAGGAGCAAGCCGCGTACATTATGCAGGCGCGCGCTGCCGAGCTTGCCGCAAACGATATATACTAGGAGCATGCGAAACCGCATCGTCCTCTTCGCGCTCATCTCGCTCGCGCTCGCACCGTCTGCGCCCGCGCGCGCCCAGTCGCTCGATTCTGCCATCATGAACACGGACCCGTTCTCGGTGAACGTAAGCCCTCGATATCTTTCTCCCGGCGGGCAAGCGACGCTCTCGTTCTTGTCGTCCATGCTCGACCTCACGAACGCGACCCTGACAGTATCGTCCGGAGGGAAGACCCTATACCAAGGAGGAGTCCAGCCTGTCGCCGTACCGCTCGGGAAGACAGGCTCGGCGACCACTGCTGTCGCCAAGATAACCCAAGCCGGAGCAACGTATAGCAAGTCAGTCACCTTGCAGCCCGAGGATGTCTCGCTCGTAGCAGAACCGCTCTCCTCAGCGCCGGCGCTCTACCCAGGGAAACCGTCCGTCCCGCTCGGCGGCAACACTCGAGTGGTAGCCGTCGCGAATTTCAAAGACGCCGCAGGAAAGACTCTCGATCCGGCATCGCTGTCATACGCATGGACCGTAGACGGCACCTTGATCGCCGATTCTTCCGGGATCGGGCGCGAGACCATCATAGTCGCGTCTCCGCTAAAATATCGCACGCGCACGGTTTCCGTATCAGTACAGAGCCAAGCAGGCAGCCTGGTAGGCGGATCGGAGCTTACCCTCTACCCCGCCGACCCGTCC
>DAHXMN010000015.1 GCA_027371725.1 Candidatus Woesearchaeota archaeon
ACCAAGGGAACGAAATTGTTGTCGGACAGGCGAACATCAAGGTCATCGGCTGCGGCGGCGCCGGATGCAACATGACGAACTGGCTCTACCGGAAGGGAGTCAAGGGCGCGGAAGTCATCGCGTGCAACACGGACAAGCAGCACCTCGACACCATGGAGGCCGACAAGAAGTTCCTCATCGGCAAGAACATCACGCGCGGCCTCGGCTGCGGCGGCTTCCCGAGCAAGGGCACGGAAGCGGCCAAGGAATCCATCCAGCAGATCAAGGAGTCTCTGACGAACACGGACATGTGCTTCGTCTGCGCGGGCATGGGCGGCGGCACCGGCACGGGCAGCGCGCCGGTCGTCGCGCAGGTCGCCAAGGAACAAGGAGCGATCGTCATCGGCACGGTCACGATGCCGTTCAAGATCGAGCGGGCGCGCATCGACAAGGCAGAAGAGGGTCTGCGCGCGTTGCGCAAGGTCAGCGACACGGTCATCGTCGTCGACAACAACCGCCTGGTGCAGATCGCGGGCAACCTCCCCGTCGAGCAGGCCTTCGCCGTGGCCAATGAACTCGTCTCCACCATGATCAAGGGCATCGTCGAGATCATCGCGGTGCCCTCGCTCGTCAATCTCGACTACGCGGACGTCAAGGCAGTCATGACCGACGGCGGCGTCGCGGCCATCGGCGTCGGCACGAGCGACACGAACAACCGCGTCGAGGAAGCCGTGAAGGGCGCGCTCGCGAACCCGCTGCTCGAGATCACCTACGCGGGAGCGACCGGCGCGATTATCCACGTGACCGGCGGCCCGGACATGACCCTCGATGAGGTGGCCCGCGCAGGCGAGCTCGTCACCGAGGAGATGGATCAGGACGCGAACGTCATCTGGGGCGCGCGCGTCGAGGAGCACATGAAGGGGAAGATAATGGTGATGACGATCGTCACCGGCGTCCAGTCCCCCTGGGTGCTGGGCAAGGATGCGAAGGGCCAGAGCAAGAAGCAGCGCCAGCAGCTGAGCGACGATCTCGGCATCGAGATCTTCTGAGCATCACGCAGGACAGAAGAAAAGGGACAAGGTGTTGACCATGGGAAACGAAATCGTCATCCAGAAGATGGTGAGCAAGATCGCCGAGAGCAACAAGGAGATCTTCACGAAGCAGGACGAGCGCGACAGCGACACAATCAGGCGGCTCGTCCCCGTGCTGATGCAGAAGGGCGTCGAGAGCATGAATCTCTCGATGCTCTCCGGCGAGCTGAAGAGCAAGCTCCTCAACTACGTCGGCGACGAGTACTTCCGCAAGGGCCAGGTGAAGGAGGCCATCAACTCCTTCGTCTTGGCATCCAACCGGAGCAAGCTCGCGGAGATCGGTGAGCACTACGAGCTCGTCGGCCAGCTCGGCGAGGCGATCAACTGCTACAAGCTCGCCAGCGACGAGGAGCATCTCATCTCGCTCGGCAAGAAATGCCTCGAGAACTTCCACCTCAAGGAGGCGATGCTCGCCTTCCAGCTCGTCGAGGACACTGCCTCGCTCGAGAAGGTGGGCGACGAGTGCCTCGCCAAGGGGAAGTACGAGATCGCGACCGAGATCTACAAGAACCTCGGCGCGAAGGAGAAGCTCTCCCTCGTCGGGGACGCGTGCATCAAGGACCGTGAGTTCGCCAACGCGCTCACCGCCTACAGCACGGCCGGCGCGACGGAGAAGCTGAACGCGCTGGGCGATATCTGCGTCCAGGGCGAGCACCTCAATCTCGCGCTCCAGAGCTACAGCGCAGCCGGCAACGAGATGATGGTGACATTCCTCAAGGAGAACTTCCCGGAATCGAAGTAGACGCAGGAGCTGATCACCATGCTACAACAAGATGACCTGCTGACGCAGAAGATCGAGCTCCTCCTCGAGATGAACTCGAAGAAGCTGCTCGCAGAGATTGCCAAGCTCCACCAGGAGGTGGCGGACGTGCGTGAGGAGGTCGCCGCTTTCAAGAAGCAGCAGCGCTCCGAGCCCGCGCCGCAGCCCCCCTGGCAGCAGCAGCAGACGCCTCCCCGGCAGGAGTACGACGATTATCAGCGTTCCCGTGCGCCGGAGCCGCCGCAAGGATGGCAGCCGCGCAACGACGAGCGTCCCGAACCGCAGGAACAGCGCCCCGCCAATAAGCCCATCGACCGGAACGGCGTCGCTCCCGCGGACGTGAACATCGAGAAGATGTTCTACTTCGGGAACAAGAAACGGTAAACAGTTTTCCCTTTCTTATTTTCCCAGGTACTCATCAAGTATGTTCTTCCGCCGATTCCAGCGCGCCTCAAGACCCTGATGAAACCCTTGAGCGTCCGCGGCAGGCCACACATGGCCGGTCCGGTTCCTGTCTGCGCCCGAGAGGAGCGCATAATCAATCAGAGCTTCATCCACGATCGTGCCGAGACCTTTTCGTTTGAAAGGAGATGAAGTATCAAGAGGATTCGGAGAGTAAGGGTTCAATACGCGAAAATCGTCCCTGAAGAGATCATTCCGCACCAAATAACCGTTTGCTCTGGCGAGTGTGACTAGGTGGCCGAGAAGAGGGTCAGGTTCGCCGCTGATTGCAGTCGAAGCAACCGCGATCCTGTCATCGACAGGGTTCGCCTTGAGGAATACTCGAACCGGGAGCAGGGGTCGCAGGACAGGGTCGGTGGAGATGAACATCTGATAAAGGACTCCCATCTGCGACGGTTGTTTCGCTGTCTCGAGAATGGTGTCTGGCGAGAGCTTCCCCTCTCGGAGCGCCCACCAGCATTGCACGAGTTTGTGGTCTTTTAAGGGGTCCATCCCTGGCTGTCAGCAACAAGTACTTATAAATATTTTGCTACTAAACAGTAGCGAGACAATTATTCCAGAGAAAGTTAAAAAAATTCATTGTTTCTTCTCAGAAAGGCCCTCCTGCTCGTCAGGGACATCGCCCCCCTCCTCAGCGAGCTCGTCAATCACCTTCTCGAGCTCGTCCTGCGTGATGACGCCCTTACGGACGAGCAGCTCGGCGAGCGCCGTGACCGTGAGGTAGTTGCTCTCCGCGAGCTCCTCGATGGTGAACCCGTCCTCGTTCCCAGTCTCTCCGCAGCAATGGCCGCCGCAGCATCCGTCGTCTCCCATGGTATCTCCTCCCGTTGTCAAGGCTGTCTGTGGAAAGGTTTGTTGGAACGGTTCGCGCATCGCTGCGGCCTAGTTGTCCTCGTTCAGCCCAGGGGCGATCGTCGGACGCTCACGGTTATGGCCTCAGTCACGCCGCTTCGCGCCGTTCCTGATCCTCGGCTTCGTCGAGTCTCAAAAATCGGCCATGTTCGCGCCCGCCAATCGTGCCAAGGCGGCGATGCCGATGGACGTAAAAAGGAAAAGGATTCAAAAAAAGAAATCGTGAAGAGGAAAAGTGGATGAAAAAGTGGGTAAGAAGGGTTTACGATGCTCACTCCTGCTTGAGGCCCTTGCGCTCTCGGATCTGCCTGATGATCTTCGGCTGGAGCTCGTGAGGGAGCATCTCGAAGTTCTGGTCAACGACGAAGCTCGAGCCGCGGCCGCCCGTGGCCGAGCGGAGGTCGCCGCTCATGCCGAACATCTCCGCCACCGGCATCCGGCCGATCACCGTCACGGACGCGCCTTCCTGCTGCATGTCGAGGAGCTGGCCGCGCTTGTTGCTGATCAGCTTGGAGATCTCGCCCATGTACTCCATCGGCGCCTCGAAACGGAGCGTCTGGACCGGCTCGTAGAGCACGGGACCGGCGACACTGAACGCGGCGCGGATGCCCTCGCGCACGGCGGGATACATCTGCGCGGGGCCGCGGTGGATCGCATCCTCGTGGAGCTTCGCGTCAGTCAGCCGGACGACGACGCCCGTCACGGGCTCGTTCGCGATAGGGCCGGTCTGCATGACGTTCTCGAACATGTCGTTCACCAGCTCGATGATCTCGCCGATCTGGACGATGCCGCGCGTATCGTCGATGAAGAGGTTGTTGTTGAAGATGTTCTTCACGTTGCGCGTGTCCTTCGTGTCCATGCCCGCTTCCGAGAGCGCGGCCCAGAGATTCTCGTCCTTCTTCTTGACGCGCATCAGCGGGATCTTCTTGTCCTTCATCGCGAGCTTCATCTCCGCGGACATCGGCTCGACGGTGAAATAGAGCCGGTTGTGCTTGTTCGGCGACTTCCCTTCCTGGGGCTCCGGCGACTTGCGCGTCACGGTCTCGCGATACACGACCACCGGCGGAGTCGTCGTGACTTCGACGCCCTTCTCCTTGATGATCCTGTTCTCGATGATCTCGAGGTGGAGCTCGCCCATGCCGCTGATGAGGTGCTCGCCGGTCTCGTTGTTGATCTCGACCTTGATGGACGGGTCTTCCTTGCCGACCTGGATGAGGACGTCGATCAGCTTCGGCAGGTCGCTCGGCTTCTTCGCCTCGATCGCCTTGGTGATGACCGGGTCGAAGAGGTGGCTGATCTGCTCGAACGGCTCCTGCTCGCCGATCGTGACCGTCTCCCCAGGATAGGCGTCCTTGAGGCCGCCGAGGCCGATGATGTTCCCTGCAGGGACCTCGTCCACGATCTCCTTCTTCGCGCCGTTGTAGATGTAGACCTGCTGCGTCCGCACGTTCTTCTTGGCGCGGTTCAGGTAGGCTTCCAGGCCCTTCTTCATCGTGCCGCCGAAGAGTCGGCCGGCGGCGATCTCGCCCGCCTGCGGGTCGACGACCACCTTCGTGACGACGAAGGCGAGCTCGCCCTTCGGGTCGCAGTTGATGAGGGTCTGACCCAGCGGGCTGTCGAGGTCGCCGTGCCAGATCTTCGGGATCCGGTACTTCGCGGATTCGTGCGGGTTCGGGTGGTGCCTGATCACCGCGTTCAGCACGACCTCATGGAGGGGCGCCTTCTTCTTGAGGTCCTTCCACGTCTCGGTCTCATACGCGTCGATGATATCCTTGAAGCTGATGCCCTTCTTCTGCATGTACGGCACGCTGAGCGCCCAGTTGTGGAACGCGCTGCCGAAGCAGACGCTGCCGTCCGCGACGTTCACGACGAACTTGTCAGCGTACTGCTCCTCGGCGATGCCGCGGATCTTCTCGTTCACTTCCGTGATGATGCCGATGAACCGCTGCTGCATCGCCTCGGGCGTCAGCTTCAGTTCTTTGATGAGGCGGTCGACCTTGTTGATGAAGAGGATCGGCTTCACGCGCTCTTTCAGCGCCTGGCGCAGCACCGTCTCGGTCTGCGGCATCATCCCTTCGACCGCGCAGCAGAGCACGACCGCGCCGTCCACGGCGCGCATCGCCCTCGTCACGTCGCCGCCGAAATCCACGTGGCCCGGCGTGTCGATCAGGTTGATGAGAAAGTCCTCGCCCTCGACGACGTGGACCATCGACACCGCGGCAGAGTCGATCGTGATGCCGCGCGCCGCCTCGTCCTCGTGGAAGTCGAGGACGCACGCCTTGCCGGCGAGGTCCTCGCTCATCATCCCGGCGCCGGCCAGGAGGTTGTCGCTGAACGTCGTCTTGCCGTGGTCGATGTGCGCGCAGATTGCGATGTTCCTGATGTGGTCGGGCGTCTTCATGACGTTCTTGACACGGTCAACCATCTTCGCCATACTATCACCTTGAATGCAGCCGCATCCTCATTCGAGGACGTGGACGTCGTGCACCGTCTTGTACGAGTGCATCTCCTTGTCGTTGAACCAGAGCGCGAGCTCCTTCTTCGCGTCCGCCTCGTTCGCGCTCGCGTGGATCAGGTTCTTGATGCTGATCCCCTTCGCGTCGGCATAGCCGTAGCTCACATGGGCGAAGTCGCCGCGGATCGTGCCCGGCGGAGCGGCCTTCGGCTCGGTGGGGCCGACGAGCTTCCGCACCGTCTCGATCGCGTCGACGCCCTCAATCACCATCGCGAGCACCGGTCCGAGGGTGATGAGCGCCTCGAGGCCGGGGTAGAACTTCTTCCCGACGTGCTCAGCATAGTGCTGCTTGGCGAACGCCTTGTCCGCCCAGACCAGCTTCATCCCGACCATCTTGAGGCCGACCTTCTCGAACCGGCTGATGATCTCGCCCATGTGGCCGCGCTGGACCGCGTCCGGCTTGAGGAGCACGAGTGTCCGCTGTATCATTTCACTCCTCCTCGTCCGCGACCTTCGCGGCCTTCGGCTTCTTCTCGGCCTTGTCCCGTTTCGGCTCCTTCAGGGGCTTCTCGCCTTTCGCCGCGGCGGTGATGGCGGCCGCCTTCGCGGCGTGCGCCTCGGCGGTCCAGGTCTTGTTGCGCGGCTTGCGTCCCAGGTGGAGGAGGTTCTTCTCGCACTTGGAGCTGCAGAACCAGAGGACCTTCGCGTCCTTCTTGACGTACATCGTCCCGGTCCCCTTCGGGATCTCCATCCCGCAAAAGGTGCATTGTGCCATGGTCATTCCCCTCAGTTGTTGCCGCGGCCGGACTTGTTGAGCGGCCGGGCCTCGATCTCCGTCTCGCGCAGCATCAGGATGTCGCCCAGCTGGACCGGGCCGCGGACGTTGCGCCGGATGATCTTGTTCTTGTCCCTGCCGTCCAGGACCTTGACACGGACCTGGATGGCCTCGCCACGGGTGCCGGTCCGACCGACGATCTCCTCGACGCTCGCGGGGACCGCATCGGTGAACTGGACACCGCCCTTGATCTCGTCAGCCATCGGGACTCACCTACTCCCCGAGCTGCTTGAGCATCTCTGCGGCCTCTCCGAGGTCGGTGACGGCGATGGCGGCGGTGCCGAGCGGCAGGCCGGCGGCCGCGCCCAGCTCGTCCTTCTTCTCGACTTCCGCGTACCGGACTCCCTTCTCCTTGGCGAGGAGCGGCAGGTGCATGACGATCTCCTTGGGCTGGGTGTCCTTCGCCACGACGACGAACTTCGCCTGGCCCTTCTCCAGCGCCTTGGTGACCTCGTTGCTGCCTTTCTTCAGCTTGCCGGTCTTCTTCGCGACCTCGACGATCTCGAACACTGCTTCATCGCTCATGGTGCTCATTCCTCCTGTCTACATGTTCCTTTTCTACATGCGCCTTTTCGGCCTTTTTCCGTTTGGTTTTCCGGTGACGGAACGATCAGAAGACGTTCCCTCATTCGGCCCCGCCTCGCAGCCAGGGCTTCATCAATCACAGGTATCGTCTTGGAACAGGGAACCGTTTAAAAAGGTTTCGCGGAGCAGGGGTCTGTAGAAAGTGACGGTCGCCAGCCAGGGGGCGAGGCATGCGGAGAGACCGTCGGAGGCCGAGCCTGGGGTCGGCTCCGAGTACTACGAGGAACCCGGGAACGAAGTGACCACGCCCCCTCCGGGGACGAGGCCCTCCAGAGCGGCAAGCGATTGCCGAGCGGCCGGCGACGGGAGCGAGAACGTTCTACAGACCCGGTGAAGAGGAGTCTGTAGAACATGAAGGTTAGCGGCCAGAAGGCGAGACAAGCGAAGAATACGACCAAGACCGGGTCGAGCCCCCACCCAAAGAAAAGCGAGCTTCGTTCGCCGTGACGACGAAGACCATGCAAGGAAGCGGGTCTTCATGCGCCGGAATTCGGATTCCGAGCGTCCCGGCAGCGGAATGCCGCCGCGGACCTGCAGGGGCAGAGCGCGGCCGTGAGACTTTCAAGCGGTCGAGTAGTGCGAAACTAATTTAAACCCCCGTCGGACTCCCTGCACGATGGGCGCGAGCGACGGCGGCGGCGACTGCCGCATCATCTGTGAAACCTGCAAAGGCCGGACGATTCTGCGTTTCAGCTCCGAGCTTCCCGGCCGTCTCCTGAAAGGGGAGGCGGAATCGTCTCACGATGCCTGGAGGACGCGTCCATTCGACCGTCAGTCATTGCCGCTGACGACGCTGCACGTCGAAGAGATCATACGAGGCAAGCGCGCATACTTCGCCTGGCTGAAGTTCGACGACCTCGGATTCTTCCAGGACGGCCACTACCAAGGGCTGAAAGGAGGACGGGTAGTGGATGAGAGATATCTGACGGCCCCGCCGATGAAGGAACGCCACCTCCGCGTCCTGGAGGCGCTGGAGGACACGGTCAAGAGGATGGAAGGCGTTCACGGGCTGCCGCGGGGGATCGCGAATCTCAGCTACGGGTTGCGGCACCGCCGAGACTAGCTCTCGCGGGCAGTCCGCGCTCATAGCAGTCCTTTCCGCTCGAAGAACATCGAGGGCGCGAGCTTCGTATAGTCCTCGACGACGAGGTCCGCTCCTGCCCGTTCGAGCTTCTCGCGCGGCGTCGTGGTGAGGACGCAGACGCAGTAGCAGCCGGCCCGTTTCGCCGCGGTGACGCCGGAGACGCTGTCCTCGAAGACGACGCACGTCCCGGGAGGGAGGCCGAGGCGCCTGCACGCGGCGAGGTAGACCGCAGGGTCGGGCTTCACCTTGTCGCCGACATCCGAGGCGGTGATGGTCCGTTCCTCGTCGAGCTTGAGTATCTGGAGGGAGAGGCGGACGTTCTCGGGCTCGCCGTTCGTCGCGATGATGGATGGGATGCCGAGTTCGCGGAGGATGTCGTAGAAGCGGCCGAACCCCTTGACCGGGAGCAGCTGCTTGAGCGCGAGCTCCTTGAAGAGTGCTCGCCGCCGCTTGCGCAGGAGCTCGACGTCCGCTTTGCCGAGCAGCCCGTGCTTCATCAGGACGTCCTCGAAGATGTGCCTGCTCCCCGTCCCCTCGTAGAGGGAGAGCCACGCGTCCGTCCGGATCGTGATGCCGTATCCCTTGAGCGCCTCGTTGAAGGTCTGGAGGTGGAGGAGGCTGCTGTCCGTCACCGTGCCGTCGAGGTCGAAGATCGCGGCGGAGAACCGCGGCCGCTGCTTCGCTGCTCTTGCGGAGGCCATGGCCGCGATGTCGAGGAAGGAGGTATAAAAACGTTTGTCTGGATGGTCCTGCCAACAGCATCATCGCCGCCGGCCTCAGGGCGAGCGTAGCGAAGAAAAACAGCGAAGGCCGAGTAGGGGGTTGCCCCATCGTCGCTGACGCTCCGAGGTTGCCGGGCAAGCCGTCAACCATCCGGGGACGAGGCCCTTCGACGTCTGCAGCGATACGCGAGCAGCCCGCGGCGATGATGCCCTCATCGACCGTCGCGGCATCATCGTTGCGGCCTAGTTGCCCTCCCTCAGGTCGGGGCAATCGTCGGCGGCTCGCGATTATGGCCTCGAAACACTCGGCCATGCTCGCCGCCGTCAATCGTGCCAAGGCAACGATGATGCCGCAGAAGGGAAGGCATGTATCGGCGAGGCGCCTCTTTGCGCGCGCAAATATTTTTAAAGCGCGTCCCCCTGTGCGGGGAGCATGGCCGACGGGCAGAGCCGGGAGGAGCTGGTGAAGCAGCAGAAGGCGGACTGCGTCTTCTGCCGGATCGTCGCCGGCGAGATCCCGAGCAAGAAGGTCTACGAGGACGAGTGGATCGTCGCGATCCTCGACATCAACCCCGCGACGAAAGGACATACGCTCGTCCTGACGAAGGAGCATTACCCGATCATGCCGCTCATCCCGCCGGGCGAATTCGATCACCTCTTCGGCACGACAGCCGCGTTGAGCGCCGCCGTCCGGGAAGGCGCGCTCGGCCAGGCGTGCACCACGTTCATCGCGAACGGCGCCGTGGCGGGGCAGCAGAGCCCCCACTTCCTCTTCCACCTCATCCCCCGCGAGAAGGGCGACTCGCTCTCCGTCCTCAACGTCCCGAAAGGGAAGGTGGACCAGGGCGAGGTCGGCGCGCTCATCCAGGCGAACCTCCTGCCGGTGATGCGGCAGCACCTCAGCCAACGCGGCAGGAGCGAGCTGCTCGAGCAGGTGCAGGAGACCGCAGCGTCTCAGGGGAGAGAGCTCCCTTCCGAGACCTCATCCTCGCCCGGAATACAACCATTTCCCGTGCCCGGTCGACCCCCGATAGACATCGACCAGCTCTCCCGCGCCATCGAGGAGAACCCCGAGTTGAAGGCGCTCCTCATCAACAACCCGGGGAAGCTCAAGGCGATCGTCGAGCAGAACCCGCAGTTCAAGGCCATCTTCGGCGGTCTCGACCTCGAGATGCTGGGCCAGCAGCTCCGGAAGGCGTACTTTACCCAGCATCCGGAAGCGGCGCTGACTGCGGGGCTGACGGACGCCTCTCCCGCCGGCAGCGAGCAGGTGACGTCGTCCGCACCGCCTCCTGCCGGTGAGGGCCTGCGGCCCGCCCGTGAGATGACGATGCGGGAGCTCTTCGCGTTCATCGACGGGAAGGAGCGGCTCAGGGAGTACATCCTCTACGACCCGGAGAAGCTGAAGCGGCTCATCCCGGAGAACGAGCGTCTCAGGGTCTTCTTCGAGGGGAGCAACGTCAACGCGATCATACAAGCGTATCAGGAGCACGCGAAGGAGCGGGAGGGCATCCGCGTCATCGTCGAGCCGGAAGAGAAGGCGAACGCGGAGAGCGACGTCCGCACGCTGCCGGGGCCGACGCGCGAGGAGGAGGAAGAGGCGTTCGAGGAAGTGCGCGAGCCGAAGCCCAACCTCGACAGGATCGGGAGGCTGTTCCGGTGACCTCGACGGCAGGGGCGCTCTATCAGGACAGGATCGTCGAGGCGCTCCTCGCGCCCGAGCCCGCGGCGAAGGGGCACGTCCTCGTCCGCCCGCTCCGGGAGGCGAAGCGGCTGAGCGACCTCTCCGCGGAGGAGAGCGGCCATCTCTTCCTCGTGGCGAGCTACGTCGCCGCCATCCTCTTCCAGGGCATCCATCCTGAGGGCACGAACATCATCGTCGAAGAAGGGGAAAAGGTGACGGCGCACGTCCTCGCGCGCAAGGCGGACGACGGGCTCTCCTTCGCATGGCAGCCGCAGAAGCTCGACGAGGCATCGATGAAGGATGCGCAGGAGCGGATCGCGGACAAGGCATTCCTCATCGGGAAGAGAGGGAGGTCGGCGGAGAGGCAGGAGGAGCCGAAGCCGGCAACGCCGGACAGGAAAGGGGGCGGGAAGGAAGGGCGAGAGGAGCGGCCGTCCGGAGAGAAGCCGCCGGAGAAGAAGGGCGACGATGGGCCGAAGGACGGCGGCGACCCGCTCAAGGACGCCGAGGAGCGGGAGAACTACCTCATCAAGCAGCTGATACGGATACCGTAGCGCGCCGATAGCTCAGGACCGGCGGTGTGCTGCGGAGACTTTGTTCTCCCTCCGGTCCGAGATATTGCGAAATTCGCCCTGCATAAATCGGGCGAATTTCTGGTCTTGCTCCAAGGCAGCACACCTCTTAAGGTCTTCTCAGAAGAGTCCTGTGAGCGCGGCCGCGAGGAACGGCCGGATGAGGAGGAGCAAGAGGTAGCCGATGAGGAAGCTCGGCACGAAGGGGATGCCTTCCTTGACGAGCACGTTCTTCACCTTGAGCTTCTTCAGCCGGGCGATCTGGTCGACCGAGATGCCCAGGTCTTTCGGTCCGCAGACGCGTTCGCCCTCGACGACGACATCCTGCTTGATCCAGTCGCCTTCGCGGAGCTTCGCGACGGGGTACTCCTTGATGAGGATCGCTTCTTCGACGGTACGGACGCCGAGCCAGAGGTAGAACGAGCAGTAGACGGCGATGGCGACGATGAAGAGCGGCAGCCGGAACTGCGCGAGGAGGAAGGCGAGGAGGAGGAGCAGGAACCCGGCGCCGATCACCAGCTTCCGTGTCAGGTGGACGTTCGGCTCGCGGAGCAGCGTCCGGAAA
>DAHXMN010000160.1 GCA_027371725.1 Candidatus Woesearchaeota archaeon
CCCAGCCGCTGGTGAGGGGCGTGAAAGTCGTGTTGAACTCGGGGCTCGCGTCCTGCGTGACGTCTGCGCAGGCGGTGTGCGAGCCGCTCGCGCCGGTGAAGATCGCGCTCGCGCTGAGCGCGCCGGCAGGGGCGTAGCCCTGGACCTGGAGCGCGCCGTTCGAGACGCTGTAGGAGAACGCGGCGCTTACGTCAGAGGGGATGTCCGCGTGGTACGCGGCGAGGACGTCGCTCGCGCTGAGCGCAGTATCATCGATCACGACCTCATCGATGAGACCGTTGAAGTAGTGTATGGCATCGTCCCGGCCGCCGATGTCGAGACTGCCCGTGCCGGTCGCGGTGGAACCGGTGAGCGTGTTATAGAGGGGGGTGTTCGCGATCTCGACGCCGTTCATGTAGAGATGGACGCCGGAGGCACGGCCCGTACCATCATAGGTGACGGTGATGAAGTCCCACTCGGTGTCCGTAATCGTAGCCGCCGACTGGACAACGATGGCGTTGCCCGGGTAGCTGTTGATAAGATAGAAGGTGAGGTGATCATTGTAGTATTCAAGGAGGTACCCCGTGTGCGCCGAGTTGGCGTTGACGTTCGAGACGATAACCTGGGGGGTGCCGGTCACGCTGCGCTTGACCCAAGCAGAGATTGTAAACGACTGGTTGGAGTCGAAGTCGAGGGCGGGGTGATTGCCGACGATGATATCGTTGCCCGCCCCGTTGAAGCTGAAGGCGCCGGCCATCTGTCCGCCGTGGTCGAGCAGCGTCGCGCCGTTGACCGTGCCGTCGTAGCCGTTGCCCGACGTGTCGGGGGTGTAGCCGGTGGCGTTCATCGTATCCATCGGGAGATGGAGGACGATGGCCGCATTCACCGCGGTCGCTGCCGTTGCGAGAATAACGAGAAAGACGATAAGAATGCCTGTAGTGCTCTTCATGGTACGAACCCCCTTGCGCCAGCCCCCAAAGCAGGCGTTACGTTGGAGTAGGGAAAGCGAAATTCTTTTATAAATATTGTGTTAAAATATTTGTGAGGAGAAAGTGCGTTCTGTCGTCGAGAAGAATGAGGGTCGTTCGTTTTCCGTGATCGGCGTCCGTCCGCCGAATATTTATTAATGGGGTCGTCTTCCCTTGCGCCGATGACCAATCATTTCAAGGAGCTGCAGGGCGAGCTGGAGCGCCACGAGCAGTCCAAGAAAGAAGCGCGCCGGAAGGAGCGCTACCTCGGCCACCGCACCAATAAGGGCTTCTATCTCGTCATCGTCGTCCTCGTCCTCATCATCGTCGCGGTCCTCCTCGCGGAGCAGGCGGCGATCCGCCACCTCAAGGACGAGCAGCAAAGGACGTTGACGGAGAACGCGTACCTCCAGTCAGAGGTCGACCATTACAAGGCGGCGTACCGGTCCGCGCTGCAGGACGCGCAGGCGTTCGGGAGGATCTACGACATCACGTACGCGAACGGGACGCCCGAGACGAATCAGTCGAACGGCACGAACGCGACGAGCCCGGTGAAGGCCGCGCCGCCGAAGCCCGGCGGCCCGGTGACGCTGCCCGGCACGGACGCGTGGGACTACTACGCGAAGCAGGGCGTGATCAACGACAGCTGCATCCCGACGACGAAAGCGGTGCAGACGGACGGCGACACGGTGGACGTCGTCGTCGTCGCGTCCGGCGAGCAGGGCGCGGAGTGGCCGAAGCTCATGGTCGTGATCGACGGCGCCCCGGTCGGGACGTACACCGCCGACTCCGAGGCGCAGCAGGTCTTCAAGACGAGCGTCATCATGCCCGCCGGCACGCACCACCTCGACATCCTCCTCCTCAACGGCGGCCAGGCGAAGAGCATCACCATCCCCCTCGTCCGGATCGGCGACC
>DAHXMN010000161.1 GCA_027371725.1 Candidatus Woesearchaeota archaeon
GTCGGCACCGAGCGCAGCGCCCGCTTGCCACCCCGCTGCGGGCCAGACCTGTCGCAGCACCGTGGGCGTTCTCGGCCAAGTGGTGGCATGAGCGGAATTGGGGCGAGACCGTGTCCACGCCTTGGAGGAGACTGCCAGCGACGAGATCAGCGACCTTCTGCTCCTCGCGGTACTTCCACATGATGAAGGTCTCGATCTCCGGGTGATCCATGTCGAGACAGACCATCTTCGCCGCCCGCCTGGTCGTGCCGCCGTCCTGATACTCCGCGGTGAGGACCTGGACCGGCTTGCCGACGATGGCTGCGGCGCGGACGACGCCTTCCCATTCCGGCGTGCCGGCGTGCCGCGCCGCGATGCCGTGCTGCACCGCTTCCGGCGTCACGGCCGCCTCGTCGACGTCCTCCTCTTCGAACTGGCTCAGGTCCTCGGAGACTGTGTTGAGGGGCTGGCTCAGCTTCGAGCCGTCGCGGTAGAGCGCGTTCGCCTTGAGCATCAGCTTCCAGCTGAGCAGGTAGGCGTCCTCGATGTCCTTCAGCGTGGCCTCGTTCGGCATGTTGATCGTCTTGCTGATCGCGCCGCTGATGAATGGCTGCGCGGCAGCCATGGCGCGGATGTGGGCCTGGTACTCGAGGAACCGCTTCCCCTTCCGTCCGCACCGGTTCGCGCAGTCGAAAACCGGCAGGTGCTCCTCCTTCAGGCCGGGTGCGCCTTCGAGCGTCATCGTGCCGCAGACGTATTCGTTGGCCGCCTCGATCTCCTCCTTGGAGAAGCCGAGCGCAGCCAAGAGATTGAACGACTGGTCCTCGTACTCCGCCTTCCTGAAACCGAGCTTTTCGAGGGCCTTGTCGCCGAGCGTGAACCGGTTGAAGACGAAGGCGATGTCGAACGCGGCCGGCAATTGCTTTTCGGCGGCGGCGAGCGCCTCCTCCGGCATGCCTTTCTTCCGGAGCGCATCCTGCGTGATCCCCTTCTTCAGGCCGCCGAGGGTGCCGTGGCCGACCGCGTACGTGACGATCGCGTCGATATCCTTCTCGGAGTAGCCGAGTCGCTTCAGCGCGGAAGGCACTGATTGGTTGATGATCTTGAAGTAGCCGCCGCCCGCCAATTTCTTGAACTTGACGATGGCGAAGTCCGGTTCGATCCCGGTGGTGTCGCAGTCCATGACGAGGCCGATTGTGCCGGTGGGCGCGAGCACCGTCGCCTGCGCGTTCCGGTAGCCGTGCTTCTCGCCGAGGCTGAGCGCCTCGTCCCAGCACGCCTTCGCCGCCGCGAGAAGGGGTGCGGGGCAGTGCTTCGGGTCGATGCCCTGCGGCGTGACCGTCAGCCCTTCATATTCTTTCCGGGGTGCGTTGTACGCGGCGCGTCGGTGGTTCCGGATGACGCGGAGCATGCTCTCCCTGTTCTTCGCGTAGCCGGCGAACGGCCCCAGTGCGGCGGCCAGCTCCGCGCTCGTCGCATAGCTCTGGCCGGTCAGGATGGCCGTGACCGCGCCGATGAAGCCGCGCGCCTCATCGCTGTCGTACGGGACGCCGGCGCGCATCAGCGCGCTCCCGATGTTCGCGTACCCGAGCCCCAGCGAGCGGAACCGGTAGCTGAGCCGCGCCATCGGCTCGCTCGGGAACTGGGCCATGAGGACGCTGATCTCGAGCACGACCGTCATGAGCCGCACGGCGTGCCGGAACGCCTCGACGTCGAGCGTGCCGTCCTCCTTGAGGAACTTGACGACGTTGATGCTGGCGAGGTTGCACGCCGTGTCGTCCAGGAACATGTACTCGCTGCACGGATTGGAGGCGTTGATCCTCCCGTCGGCGGGGCAGGTGTGCCACTCGTTGATCGTCGTGTCGTACTGG
>DAHXMN010000162.1 GCA_027371725.1 Candidatus Woesearchaeota archaeon
GGGCGTGCTGCCGCTCTGTCCTTTCGCGGCGTGCGCAGAGTACCTCGACGAGGGACAACGTGCGAGGACGAAGACCTTTATCGAGGCGTATGAGTTCTGGGACGCCTTCAACCACTTGATCGGTCCGGTCAATTACGGGATGCTGATGCCGCGTTCCAAGTTCATGGTCGCGATCCTCGACGGCGGCCACGCGGTGGACGACGGCGTCGCGGCGGAGATCGGCTACTTCGCCGCCAAACACGGCTCCGTGGTCGGCGTCCGGAGCGACTTCCGCCTCGGGGAGAACCTCGCTTCCTCGGTCAATGCGGCGGTACGCAACTTCCTCGACTACGATCGCTCATACGACGGGCGATATTTCGCGGGGGATGACGCGTACGAGAAGGCGTTCGTCGTGATCGCGGCTATCGTCCGCCGCTTCCGCGAGGTGGCGTAGCGTCTGCGTCGCGGGTTCTTCTCGCGGTTTTTCTTCAGAAGGGTCCTTTCGGCCCTTTCACTTCCGCATCTTGCGGTGCATGGCGAGGCTGAAGGCGAGGAGCAGGAGGATCGCGCCGACGACGAAGACGGAGAGCTCGACGATGCTCCGCGCGGAGGTGCTCGGGAGCTCCTGCTTGATCCGCGCGGTGAGCATCTCCTGCTTCGCGTCCGTGTTCGACCTGATCGTGAGGACGAAGCCGTGCTCGCCCGTCGCGCCTTGGTCAGCGTAGACGGTGAGGATGCCCTGCTGCGAGCCGCCTGCCGGGACGACGATGAGGCTGCGCGGCTTGACCTCGTAGCTGCCCCAGCCGTCGGTGCCCTGCACGCTGAGGACGTAGGCCTGGCTCTCCTGCTCGTTGTTCTGGATCGTGAAGGGGTAGTCGCCGCCGTTCACGGGGTCGATGTCTTGGATGTTGAGGATGTTGACGATGGATTTGCCCGCGGTGGGCGACTCGGCGGCGCACAGCCCTGATTGCGCCGTGCCCATCTTCGTCGGGATGTAGAACGACTCCTGCACGCCCGGCGACTTGGGCCAGTCGACGTAGAAGACGACGTCGTACTCGCTCTTCTGGACGCACGCAGGGAGCCGCAGGAAGAACTGCTCGTGCACCTGGTCGCCGCTCTTGATGATGTCGAGGTACTGCTTCTGCTCCAGCCCGAGTTCCGGGACCTGGACGGTGAACTCGAGGTTGCGGAGGTCGTAGGGGCGGTAGTTGGTCAGCGTGGCCGTGACGGTGAACGCGCGGCCTTCCAGCACGACGGGCGGGTCGATCTCGATCTTGTCCACGACGAGGTCGCACGCGTCGCCGATGCCGTTGTGGTTCTGGTCCGCCTGGTCCGGGTTCGCGACGCCGGGGCAGTTGTCCACGATGTCCGGCACCTTGTCGCAGTCCAGGTCGGCGAGGAGCGCGCCGCCGTTCGGCTGGGCGATGTAGCAGCCGCCGAAGGTCTGCTGCGGCGCGAAGGGCGGCGTGGCGTGGCTCTTGTTGTTCTGCAGGTAATCCTGCGTCCAGCTCGGCACGGTGTCGCCGCCGTACGGCCCGTAGTAGTCGCTGTAGACCGCCGCGGCGACGGGCGCTGCCGCTACGATGAGGAGCACGATGGCTGCGAGGAGCGTGCGCATCATCGTCCTGATGAAAGGGCTAGTATTTAAAAACTTTTCTAATAAGTAGTTACTTTATAGTGGTATATATCCTCTTTTTCGGTCGATTCCCTCGAGGCTCGTCGAGGCGACGAAGCCGAGCCCCTTCTTCGCCTTGCTCACGTCGGCGAGGCTCGTCCGCGGGTCGCCCGCGCGTGCGGGGCCGTGGACGATCTTGCTCCCGCTCCCGGTGAGCCGGACGATCATCCCGGCGAGCGCCTTCACCGTGACGCT
>DAHXMN010000163.1 GCA_027371725.1 Candidatus Woesearchaeota archaeon
TCTTCGAACGGAAACTTTAAAAAAGGTATTTCTAGAGGATGGCCGAAGAGTTTACCTCACATCTTTTTTCGAGGGTGATACGTCGTTTGGTCGTTCGGTTGGTCGGCAGTAGGGATAGTAGTATATTCTTCGCGGCAGACCTTCGGCGCCTCGGGACTGTCCATGGGACGCCCCCCGCCTTCTCGGCAAGGAGGTGCGCCTGATGAAGCTCTCGATCAACGCCAAGATACTCGTCGCGATACTCGCCCTCTCGATCATCCCGCTGCTCCTGCTCGGCGTGATCGCGTACAGCGGCATCACCGGCTTCGGCTCCGCCGTCGACAAGGACACCGGCGACCTCAAGGCGAAGAGCTCCTCGGCGATGCAACAAATCAACGCCATAGCGGTCAAGGACAGCAGCGACTCGCTCCAGGCCCTCGCCAAGGAGTCGATCGAGACGCGCTCAGAGGATGCTGCGAGGAACCTCGCCGCCTTCCTCTATGAGCGCGACGATGACGCGCGCCTTGCCCGGACCCTGCCACGGACGCAGGCGGCCTACGACGCCTTCCTCGCGAGCAAGCAGGGCGACATCGTCTACGGCAACACCACGGAAAGCTTCCCGCTCTATAAGGAAATCGCGTTCTACGACGCCCAGGGCGGCCTGGTGCTGAAGGCTACGACCACCGGTTACGACGGCAAGGACTACGCGCTCGACGACTTCAAGACGAAGATGGTCAGGCTCCAGGACGGCGACCTCTATGTCTCGCTCCTGTGGGGCGACTACGACTATGTCTCCAAGGCATACGCGGGCGTGGAGAAACCCGACGGCGAGAAGTACCAGGGCTACTACCGCTGGGTCACCCCCGTGTATGAGTCCGGGAAGAAGGTCGGGTATGTCAGCCTGAAGCTCGACGCCGAACAGGTGATCGAACGCGTCGTCCACCTCAGCCCGACCGAGCAGCGCTACGTCGCGCTCCCCGATGCGCCGAGCGGCAACTACGCCTACCTCGTGGGAGCGGACGGCTGGCTCAACGCGCACCCGCGCGAGTACCACATCAAGGGCGTCCTCCCGGATGGCCAGCTCCCGCCGCCCCTCGACAGCTGCCCGAACGCGACGCCGCTTGTCAACGACACGACGCCGCTCCAGTTCGGCCACCTCTCCTGCTTCAGCAAGGCGCTCGACGAGATCCAGACCGTGCACGCCGTGAACGGCGAGTCCGGCAGCCAGATCTACCCCTGGGCCGGGCTCACCAAGTGGATTGCCTACTCGACCGTGCCCTACTACACAGGCAGCAACTACCGGACGAAGATGGGCTTCGGCTGGATCGCCATCGGCGCGGAGATCAACAAGTTCAGCCAGCCCGCCAACCTGACTGCTCAGAAGATCGACGCGATCGCGACGGCGCAGGAAGGGCAGTTCAGCCAGAGCGTCGACGCTATCCAGTCCGAGGTGGGCAGCGAGACGCAGCGCCTGCGGAATCTCACGCTCGTCGTCCTCGTCCTCGCAATCCTCGCGGCCACGGTCGTCGGGCTCATGATCTCGACCTCGATCAGCAGGCCGATCAAGGAGCTGACCGGCGTCGCGAAGAAGGTGAGCGACGGCGACTTCGATGTCCGGATGCCGCAGATCAAGACTCGCGACGAGGTGGGCGAGCTCGCCGCTTCGATGGAGATGCTCGTCGCCGGGCTCCGGATGAGACGGAAGGGCGACGAAGAGCAGAAGAGGAAATGAACGGACGATGGCAAGAAACGGGACCCTCATGTCCGATCCTTGAGGTGGTGGAATGACGAAGAAGGAGCAGTGCAAGGCGCTCATGACGAGGTTCTTCGGTCAGGCGACGGGTGCGCTGGTCGACGACAT
>DAHXMN010000164.1 GCA_027371725.1 Candidatus Woesearchaeota archaeon
TGCCAATGACCGGTTGCGCTTCGCGGCCATCGGCGTCCCCGCGCTGCTCGAGAGCGATCCGGAGCTCGCCATCCGCGTCGAGACCGATCCGGCCGCCGGAACGGTCACGATCACCGACAACGGCATCGGCATGACCAAGGCGGACATGGTGAACAACCTGGGCACGATCGCGCGCTCCGGGACGAAGGCGTTCATGGAGGCGATCGAGTCCGGCGGCGACATCAGCATGATCGGCCAGTTTGGCGTCGGCTTCTACTCCGCGTACCTCGTCGCGGACCGCGTGACGGTGGTGTCGAAGCACAACGACGACGACGCGTATGTGTGGGAGTCGTCCGCGGGGGGGACGTTCACCGTGACGCCGTACACAGAGGCTACGATGGGGCGCGGGACGCGCATCGTCCTTCACCTGAAGGAAGACCAGCAAGAGTACCTCGAGGAGCGCCGCCTCAAGGACCTGATCAAGAAGCACTCCGAGTTCATCGGGTACGACATCGAGCTCCAGATCGAGAAGACGTCGGAGAAAGAGGTGACCGATGACGAGGAGGAGGAGAAGAAGGACGACGGCGAGGAGCCCAAGGTCGAGGAGGTCAAGGACGACAAAAAGAAGAAAAAGAAGGTCAAGGAGGTGACGAAGGAGTTCGAGGTGCAGAACAAGAACAAGCCGATCTGGACGCGCGACCCGAAGGACGTGAGCAAGGAAGACTACGCGTCGTTTTACAAGGCGATCTCGAACGACTGGGAGGACCAGCTCGCGCACAAGCACTTCTCGGTGGAGGGTCAGCTCGAGTTCCGCTCCATCCTGTTCATCCCACGCCGTGCGCCGTTTGACGCGTTCGAGCCAAACAAGAAGCGCAACAACATCAAGCTGTACGTGCGCCGCGTGTTCATCATGGACAACTGCGAGGACCTGTGCCCGGAGTGGCTCGGGTTCCTGAAGGGCGTCGTGGACAGCGAGGACCTGCCGCTCAACATCTCCCGCGAGAATCTGCAGCAGAACAAGATCCTCAAGGTGATCAAGAAGAACATCGTCAAGAAGGCCGTTGAGCTCTTCGAGGAGGTGGCCGAGAACAAGGAGGACTACAAGAAGTTCTACGAGCAGTTCAGCAAGAACATCAAGCTTGGTATCCACGAGGACACCAACAATCGCAAGAAGCTGATGGAGCTGCTGCGCTACCACAGCTCGCAGTCCGGCGAGGAGCCGACAACGCTGAAGGACTACGTGACGCGCATGAAGGCAGACCAGAAGGCGATCTACTACATCACGGGCGACAGCAAGAAGAAGCTGGAGACCTCGCCGTTCCTTGAGGAGGCGAAGCGCCGCGGCATCGAGGTGCTGTACATGGTGGACCCGATCGACGAGTACGTGATGCAGCAGGTGAAGGACTTCGAGGACAAGAAGTTTGTCTGCCTCACGAAGGAAGGCGTGAAGTTCGAGGACAGCGAAGAGGAGAAGAAGCGCAGGGAGGAGGAAAAGGCGAGCTTCGAGAAGCTGTGCAAGGCGATGAAGGAGATCCTCGGCGACAAGGTGGAGAAGGTCGTGCTGACGGAGCGCCTGTCGACGTCGCCGTGCGTGCTGGTCACGTCAGAGTTTGGGTGGAGCGCGCACATGGAGCAGATTATGCGCCACCAGGCCCTGCGCGACGCGAGCATGTCGCAGTACATGGTCTCGAAGAAGACGCTGGAGATCAACCCGAACCACGCGATCGTGAAGGAGCTGCGCAAGCGCGTAGAGAGCGAGAGCAGCGACAAGGCCGTCAAGGACCTCGTGTTCTTGATGTTCGACACCGCGCTGCTGACGTCCGGCTTCCAACTCGAGGACCCCTCCGCGTAC
>DAHXMN010000165.1 GCA_027371725.1 Candidatus Woesearchaeota archaeon
TTCCTGCCTTCATGGATGGTGAACTCGAACTCTGCGTCGCCGATTCTCGTCGCTTTCGCAGCGGCGCTCGGCCCGTCCTCGAGCGGGACGCCGCGCATCGCCTTCTTCAGCTCGGAATCCCTGATCGAGCGGTCGAGCCGCACCTTGTACGTCTTTTCCACCTCGTACCGGGGGTGCATGATCCTGTTCGCGAGCGCGCCGTCGTTCGTCAATATGAGGAGGCCGGACGTCTCCTTGTCCAGCCGGCCGACAGGGTAGATGCGCTCCTTGACCTCGATATAGTCCATCACGGTCCGCTCGTGCGTGTCCGTCACGGCGGTCACGCAGCCGACGGGCTTGTGGAAGAGGAGGTAGACGAGCTGCTCGCGCCGCAAGGGCTTGCCCTCGACGAGGATCGCGTCCTGCTCCGCGGCGGTGTCGCCGAGCTTCGCGACGGCGCCGTTCACCGTCACCTTGCCGGCCGCGATCAGCTCCTCGGCCTTGCGGCGCGAGCAGTACCCCGCAGCGGCAATCAGCTTCTGGACGCGCTCCATAGAACGGCAGGAAGGGAGGGGCCATATAAAGTTTATCCGAAAGGCGCTCCTTGGCCGCGTCGAGAGTCTCGCTGCGCTCGCGTTGCCGGCTGCGACCCGTATCGCTGCGTTCTTCGCTGCAGCGTTGAAGCCCCGTAAGGGACAACCCCCTCAACTCTCCGCTCCGGCCACCACTACGGGTCGCCCTTTGGCCGGCAACGTCCCCTCTCGACGCGGCTGCGACGGCGGCGATGATGCGTCCTGAGGCCGGTTTCCCCTCGACGATGGCAACGATGACGTCCCGTACAGGCATCCTTCTTCCGCAAACCATAAAAAGCGTGCTCCTTGTGACGGGGGGATGACGAAGGACGACGTGCTCTTCGAGCTCGACGACATCAAGCGCGAGCTCAAGCAGATTGAGGAGGAGATCAAGAAGGTGATGCAGGAGCAGATCCTCATCCGGAACGAGACGCAGGCGCTCCTCGCCGAGGAGGACAAGGTGGAGCAGAAGCTCACCAAGATGAAGTTCAGCGACATCACCGCGTGGAAGGGCTCGATCTGGGAGAACTGCCAGTTCAAGGAGACGCGGACGGGCGAGCGCGCGATCAGCTACTGGTGCAAGAAGCTCGACGCGCCGTGCCGCTTCGAGGACTGTCCGCTGAACCACTACTAAGAGAGTCTCTGTTTCTTAGAAGGGCTCTTCCGACGCACCCTCCAGAGGACGAACGCGCCGACGAGCGCGACCGCGAGGAGGAGCGCGAAGAGGACGACAGGCGCGGACAGACGCTTCACATACGAACCCCCCACGAGGCGGCGGGCCTTTCAGGGGTTTTTATAGTTTCCCTCTACGAGGGCTCTTTTCCCGAAGCGCGCAGGAAACGACGGGTTGTCGACATCATCAACGCTGCAGCCGTAGAATCTACGCCGGACGCGAGCGAGGATGGCGAGCGAGAGCGAGCCATAATTCCGAGCGCCCGACCTAACCTCGGACCGGAGGGAGAATAATATCTCCGTGGCAGCCATGATGTCGACAGGCCCCAGACGGAGGAACTTTTAAAAACCGCGAGAGGAGCCTGGGACGCGGTCATCCTCTGCGGGGGTGGCACAGCCTGGTCAACTGCGCAGGACTTAAACAGCGGACGGAGCGCAGGGTTCGGCCTCACAGCCCGCCCGGACCGTCCCTCGAGAGATCCTGTCCCTCAGTGGGTCCGTGGGTTCGAATCCCTCCCCCCGCAGTGAGCGAAGCGAACGAGGGGGAGGCCCCGAGCGGCAGCGAGAACGCCTCCCCCTGCATGGACGGAAGGACACAT
>DAHXMN010000166.1 GCA_027371725.1 Candidatus Woesearchaeota archaeon
GCGGGGAGCAAAGCGGTTGCCGAGCAGCCGGCGACACCGCCGGAGGCGAATTTGCCTCAGAGCCCACTCGTCGGGAACCTTCCGCATCATCGCCGCAGGCTGCTCACTCTCCACGTCTTTTCCTGATGGTGCGGGTCCTCCCCGTAGGGGGCATCCCCCTCCGCACCTGCCCGTTTCCTTGCAGCAGCGTTCGCCCTTTGGCCGGCGGCGATGATGCACGAGAACGCTTTTATGTCAGAACGCTTTTATGTCGGATGTCTCTGAGAACTCTCTTCACTTGCCGTTGCTGACGATGTCGATGCCGGCGTCCTTGATGATCTCGCGGGTCTTCTCCGACTTCTTCTTCCCGGTCTTCTTCGCGCCCTTCTTCCCCTTCGGCTCGTCCTTCTTGTCGAACGTGATGTTCGCCTCCTCGAGGACCTCCTCGGTCTCCTTCTCGATGACGCGCTCCTCGTGCCGGATCTCGCGGAGGATGGTGAGGATCTCCGCCACGTCCTTCTCCGTGCTCAGGTTGGTCTGGTAGTCCAGCTCGGCGCGCAGCTCGCTCTTCTGCCCCTGCCGGTTCTGGCTCATGAGGATGAGCGGCGCCTGGATGGCCGCGACCGTCGACAGAATCAGGTTGAGGAGGATGAACGGGTACGGGTCCCAGTGCTCGTGGTACGCGACGACGTTGATGTACATCCACACGAACAGGAAGAGGAAGAAGATGATGATGAAGGTCCAGCTGCCGGCGAACTCCGCCACCGCGTCCGAGGCCTTGATGCCGAACGTCTCGAGCTTCTCGTACTCGGTGTTCAGGTTCTTCGAGACGAAATGGATGAAGTGGTTGGTCCGGTACCAGGTCTGTCCGCTCCCGGGATGGCAGTACTCGCACGGCCCGAACGTCTCGCCCTTCTTGAAGGCGGTGATGTTTTCGCATTCGCTGCACTCGTAGATGGCGCTGACGGGGACGGTGTCGCCGAGTGCGTACTCTGTCTTCGTGAACCGGAGGAAGCGCTTCTTCACCAGGGGCCTGACCCGTCACTTCCCGTTTAAATAGTTGCTCTTGCGCGCGTCGAAGAAAACTTTTTATTGCCGACGTCCCCTTCCGGACCCATGCAGAAGTGCCGCGACTACTCGCCCTGGATCGTCTTCCGCGTCTTCATCCTCCTCGCGCTCTGGGTGCTGTACGGGCTGATCCCCCACAAGCTCTCCTTCGCCTGGCTCAACCTCGTGACAGTGGCGCTCCTCGTCTATGCGGCCCATCTCTATCTCCGCAAGGAGCGCGCCCTCCTCACCCTCATCGCCGTCGCGATCCTGCTGAACAACCTCCTCTTCCTCTACCTGAGCCCGCTCTTCAACCTCCTCGTCACGATCCTCATCTCAGTCATCCTCTTCTTCGACATCGTCAGCGCGCCCCAGGGCGCCCCGTAAGCGGGAAGGAAGGAACGCGGGAAGGGGTGAAGGAGACGGGGAGAATGAAGAAAAGGGTTTTCTCGGGCAGTCCTTCCGCCCCCTACTGGTTGTTCACCGCCTGGATGACCACCGACTGCATGAGCGAATCCTCGTAGCGGTACTTCAGGTCGACGGTGATCGGCTCGGTGTAGATCCTCGTCGTCTGGTTCGGCGTGGCGGAGAGGACGCACGTCACCGTCATCGGCGCGCCGTTGTAGAGCGTGATCGTGCCGTTCGCCGTTCCGCCGAGGCTGCTGCACTTGATGTCCATCGTGGAGTCCTGGCTCGAGACGCCGACGCCGACCTTGTACTTGTTCATGTTCGTGACCGAGGGGTCGCAGGTCTCGTCCGCGGTGCGGCCGTAGAAGTTGCCC
>DAHXMN010000167.1 GCA_027371725.1 Candidatus Woesearchaeota archaeon
GCTTGCACTCCTCCTCGAGCGAGGGCGAGAACAAGGGATCCTGCTCGTGCTGCCGCGCGACGGCCTTCACCCAGGCCTGCATCGAACCGTATTCGGTGACGATGCGCTCGCATTCGCGCGCGTTCGCGAGGATCCGCTCGATCTTCCGCCGGTTGTTGATCATGCCCGGCTTCCCCAAGACGTCGTCGGGCGTCAGCCGCGCCGTCTCCCGTATCCTGAAGCTGTGGAACGCCTTCCGGATGAGCGGCCACCGCTCCTCGACGAGCGCGTAGTTGAACCCCATGATGAAGATGACCCGCGCGAGCAGCTCGAGATGGCCGTCGTCCGTGGTCGGCTTCGGCGGGACACGGTAGGTGCGCATGGCGACGGAGGAAGCGGATGAGATTCTTATAGTTAGTCCTTGTATCGGGGAAAAAAGTTATAAATCCTGTGGCGGGAGGGAATGCCATGACGTTGCCGTGGGACTCGGTGCGGATCGTCCTGAACGTGAAGAAGACGCTGCCGCTCCTCGTCGTGGCAATCATCATCGACGTGATGGCGTACGCGGCGCGGCCGGACGTCTACCTCTTCTGGCTCGGACTGGCATTGATAGCCGCCCTCGCCGTCCTCTTCCTCGTCCAAGCCTACCTCGTGAGAGTGGAGCATCAGCTCGCGTTCCGGAGCGAGGAGCGGATGGAGAAGATCAGGCGCGGGAAGAAGTGAGAGAAGGAAGTTCAAAAAAAATAAGAAAAGTAAAAGAAAGAAAAGTGAGAGAAAAGTAAAAAAGAACTCTTCTCGTCCCTGCCGCTAGCACGCAGCGAGGCAGGCGTCCTTCTGCGAGCCGCTCAGGAACGAGCAGCCGCTGCAGGGGTCGTTGGCCGAGGGCATCGCCGAGGCCGCCGCGGGCGGCGTGAAGTCGCTGTCGCTCACGCTCGTGGTGTAGCTCGTCGCGGTCATCTCGGTCGTGGCGCCACCGGTCAGGATGTAGAGATAGAGCGGCACGCCTTCCTTGGAGAAGCAGTACCGGTAGAGGAAGCCCTGCTGCGCCTTCTCCGTGATCTTGTAGCACGTCGCGGTCACGCCCGCGACGCTCTTCGTCCCGTCCGCGACGACGTTGTACGCGGCGATATCATCCTGCATCTGCTGCTCCGTCGCCTGCGTGTCCGCCGCGCCGGTCTGGTTCGGCGCGTCGATCTTGAAGCAGGTCCAGGAGCCCTGGTTCATGCACGAGGTGTAGACCTTGTCCGTCAGGTAGGTGCGCGTCTCCACGCCCTGCGTCGCGAGGTCCATACGGATCCGGTCCGAGCCCTTCACGTATTGCGTCATCGCCGACGTGACGGTCTGACCGTTCGTCGTCGTGGTGATCGTGTACGCGACCTTCCATGAGAGGCTGGTGCGCTTGCCGAGAAGCGCGGTGAACGCGGACGCCGCGCCGCCTGAATTCGTAGCAGGCTGCTGCCCCGCCAGCTGCGGGCCGCCATCGCCGCCAGAAGGCGGCTGCGCGTCGTTGCCCGGAGCGGCGGGCATCGTGCTCGGCGCGCCATCGCTCGCGCACGCCGCGAGGAACAGGAGCGCGACCGCACACACTATCAGAATCGTCTTTCCCATCCGAAACCACCCCCTCGGTCTTGACGGCGAAGAAGCGAGGTGAGTATAAAAAGATGCTGTTGGAAGGCAGGCGGGAGAGCGGATTCAGGCGAAGGGAGTGAGCGCGTTCTCGATAACGTCCCGCGAGACGAAGGAGTACTCTCCGGGCTTGAGTTTCCCGAGCGACAAGCTTCCGATCCGGACGCGCTGCAACGCGACGACCGTGAAGCCGAGCGCCTC
>DAHXMN010000168.1 GCA_027371725.1 Candidatus Woesearchaeota archaeon
CTTCGCGGCGAGGTGGTCGTTCTGGCCGTCCTTGCAGCCGTTGAAGAGGCAATACGCCCGGACCGCCTTGCTGAGGTTCTGGCCGTCGGTCGCGTTCGCTTCCGCTTGCTGGAGGGGCGTCACGTAGCTGTTCCGCGCGTCCGTGATGATCTGGTCGAGGCTCGAGGTGTCGATGCCTTTCGCCTTGAGCTGGTCGGCGCGCACCTGGTACTGGTCGAGCTCCGCGTCATAGGCCTGGACCTTCGCGTCATCGAACTGCTTGACCGTGTCGAGGTGGCACGCCCGGTACTGCTGCTGCAGGTTCTGGTAGTCGTTCTTCAGCGTGTCACGGATCTCCTTGGTGACGTTCTTGTCGCCGCGATACGATTGGCGCGCCGTGACGATTGCTTGGTGAGCCGCCTGCATGTCCGGGTTGAAGGTGCCCTGGACGTAGCTCTTGAACCCCTCCCGGTCCTGGCTGGCCGCGAGCGCCTGGAGCTGCGCCGCGTCCGCGGGCAGCGTCGTCGCGTATTGGCCCAGCGTCGCCGCCGTCTCCGGCACGGCCGTCATCAGCGAATTGATGACGCCGACGGTGAAGGCCGAGCGGCACTCCGCCGCGGCGGCCGCGGACGAGAGCCCTGCTCCCGACATGTTCCCTGTCTGGTTCCCCGTCGCCAGCGCGGCCGCGGGGAGCGTCCCGAGGAGGAGCAGCGCGCCGATGATGCCGGCGATCGCGGTCCCCATATCCCGTATTCCCATTGTGTTCGCCTCCGTAGCCCTTTCTGCGGGCTGTCGTGTTTCCTGACGGCGCCTCAGAGCGCCTGCTAAGTGAGTATCAGTGATGAGTGCTTTGCTCAGGGGGGAGTTTAGCCGAAGTTCAGGTCGTTGTTCAACGAGTCGAGATCGCTGAAATTGAGATCCTGGGTGATGTTGTCAACGTTCGCGAGGTTCGTCTGGACGGTGTCGACGGCCGGATGGCCGGTCGCGGCCGGTTGGGGCGCCGTGACCGCCTGGCTCGAGGGGGCCGTCGGTCCGGGGGCGGCGCGGCTGCAGGCCGTCACGATGAGCAGGAGGGTCAGGCCGCCGAGGATGAAGGGGGTGAGTCTCATGTTCCACCTCTTGGGTCGATGGTGTGTCGGATGTTTTTAATGCTTATGAACGTCAAATCAAAGGGGGGAATCAAAAGGAGGAAAAAAAAGTTCAGGAAAGTTCAGGACGAGACGTTCCCCGTGGCGTTGACGTCAACGGAGGCGTTCATGTCCGCGCCGTCCGTCCCGTTGGCCGTCACGTTGACGCCTCCATCGACGGTGACGTTCGTCGTCGCGTTCGTGCCGCCGTCCTCCGTGCCGTTCACGTTCCCCAGGATGGAGAGTGTGCCGCCGTTCGCGTCGCGGATCTCCTGGACGAGGGTGCGGAGGTCCTGTTCCGCGTCCTTGAGGTCCTGCTGCGCGTTCCTGATGTGCGTCTGCACGTCTTTCGTCACCTGGCCGATTGTGGTGTTGGTCGCGGAGACGTAGGCGTCGACCGAGGCCTGCCATTCGGTGTTGGCGGCGGCCACCTTGGCGTCGAAGTCGGCGAGCGTCGCGTCGATCCGGCTCACGTCCTTGCCCTGGACGGAGAGCGCATCTCTCGCGGCGTGGAGCCGCGTGCTGAGCTGCTCCGTCCGCTGGATGATGGCGCCGAGCCGCGCGTCGACGAGGACGCCGACGCTCCGCTTCAGGGTGAACTGGGTGTCGAGCCATGCCTGGCGGATCGTCGCCGCGGCCGCGCGGATTTCTTCGGGGGTGGCGTTCGCGCTGAGGTTCA
>DAHXMN010000169.1 GCA_027371725.1 Candidatus Woesearchaeota archaeon
TCGTCCGGCGCGTTGGCGAACTCGGCATGGGACCTGCTCCCCATCATGGCCGCCTCGGTCGCGGGCGCGATCGTCGGCGACCTCGCCGCGTACGAGTTCGCGCGCCGCTTCTCCGACCAGCTGCTCCGCCGGCTGGAACGGCTCAAGGGGTTCCGCTCCAAGGAGAGCAGGGCGTGGGACCTCTTCAAGAAGGCGGAGTTCTCCATGATCTTCTTCACCCGGTTCCTCTTCACCGGCTTGTGCGCGGTGACGAACTACCTGACCGGGTTCGCGCGGACGAAGCGGCGGACGTTCATCGCCGCGGTCGTCGCGGGCGAGCTCCTGTACGGCACGATCTACCCCGCGTTCGGCTACCTCTTCAAGGAGACGTGGAACAGCTTCGCCGCGGTGGTTGGGGACGTGATCACCGTGCTGACGCTGCTCGTCCTCGCGGCAGCGGTCCTGCTCGTCTGGCATTACCGGCGCGCAGCGAGGGGATGAGCGATGCGCGAGCGGCCGTTACGGACGAAACAGCCCCGGAAGAAGGTGGAAGAGGACGTCGAGACGGTGCGTCGCGTCGCGTCCTCGCTGCCGATCCCTGAAGGATCGCCCGAGTTCAAGTCCGGTTTCCGCGAATGCGCGGAGCTCTACGCAGTCCATCGGCCGAATACGCGCGGGGTCGCACGGATCATGGACGGTCATCGGATCATTCTTGAGGAGGCGTGCCTGCGCGCCATGACGCGCGAGAACGTGGCGCGGTACGAGGGGTTCCGCGCCTGCCTGAAGGAGCTGCGGCGCGTGAAGATGATCAAGTGAGATAGAAAACATGGTTCTGCTGATTATCCGCATTGTTCAGCGTTGCGGAGTCTTGCTGCTCGTCCCTCGCAGAATTTGCGATTCTTGGCCTGCATAAATCGGTCAAGAATCTGATATTGCTCCAAGGCAACGCTGAAGAGAAGGCAGTAATCCAAAAGAGAAAGAAGAAAAGGAAGCACGCCCTATTTCTTCCTGGCGAAGGCCTGGATCGCGTCCATCAGCTCGATGGGGACCGCGAGGATGACCGTGTTGCTCGCCGTCGGCCCGAGACCGTCGATCGTCTGCAGCGTCCGGAGCTGCATCGCGCCTTTCTGCTTCGCCATGATCGTGGCGGCTTTCTGCAGGTTCTCCGCCGCCATCCGGTCGCCCTCCGCCTTGATGACGGTAGCGCGTTTCTCGCGCTCGGCCGCGGCCTGGCGGGACATGAGCCGCTTCAGGTCATCCGGGACCTCGACGTCCTGGAGCTTGATATGGTCGACCGTCAAGCCCCATCCTTTCGTCTCCTTGGCGACGGTCTCGCGGATCTTCTCGCCGACCTCCTCGCGCTCGGCCAGCACGGAGTCGAGGCTCATGGAGCCGATGACGTCGCGGAGCGCGGTCTCCGCGTACTGCGTGATCGCGTACCCGTAGTCCTGCACCTGGATGACCGCGGTCTCCGGTTCGCGGACCTTGAAATAGATGACGCCGTTCACCGTGACGGGGACGTTGTCCTTGGTCATCATCTGTTGCTTCGGGATGTCCATGGTGCGGAGCCGCATGTCGACGCGCACCGCGGTCTGGAAGACGAGGAAGACGAAGCGCGGTCCGGCAGTCTTCACCTTCCAGTACTTCCCGAGGAAGAAGACGACGAGCGTCTCATACTGCTTCACGATGCGCAGCGAGAAGAAAAGATAGATGACGATTCCGACGGCGACGACCGCTTCCCACATGGTTGCACCCCCCGTTCGCTCTCGAGAGGATGCCGTCGTTTAAAAACATTTGGAGGGCGA
>DAHXMN010000016.1 GCA_027371725.1 Candidatus Woesearchaeota archaeon
CTGTCTTCCTTTTCATCCGCTCCCTTCAAGAATCATTTTTTCACACGTTCTCATACATTTCGAAACGTTTAAAAACGGCCCGCTCTCTCCCGGGCGACAGGGGGTGGTCCTGTTGAAGGAACGCGTCACATTGACAGTGGACAAGGAGCTTCTCTCCAAAGTGGACGCCAGAGTGGACGGCGTCAACATCAAGAACCGGAGCCATGCCGTCGAGCTCTTCCTCCGGCGCGCGCTCCGCGGACAGGTCCCGAGCACAGCGATTATCCTCGCTGGCGGCAAGGGGGTCAAGATGCTCCCTCTCGCCGAGGAGACGCTGAAGCCGATGCTCCCGATTCAGGGCAAGCCGATGCTCGAGCACAACCTCGAGCTGCTCAAGCGGTTCGGCATCCGCAATGTCATCATCAGCGTCGGTCACCTCAAGGAGAAGATCATCGATCACTTCAAGGACGGCAACCAGTACGGGATCTCCATCACCTACCTTGAAGAAGACCCTGAGCATCCGCTCGGCACCGCCGGCCCCATCAGGAAGGCGAAGCACCTCCTCAAGGATGAGCCGTTCCTCGTCCTCAACGCGGACGAGCTGAAGGACATCAACCTCGAGCAGTTCTATCACGCTCATCTCCAGAACAACGGCCTCGCCACGATTGCGCTCACCACGGTGAAGGATCCGAGCAGCTTCGGCGTCGCGCTCCTGGACGGGATGCGCATCCTCTGCTTCGTCGAGAAGCCGGAACCGGGGAAAGCCCCGTCGAGGCTGATCAGCGCGGGCATCTACATCTTCGAGCCGTCGGTCACCGACCTCATCCCGGACGGGTACGCGATGCTCGAGGTGGACCTCTTCCCCAAGCTCGCGCGCGAGTCGAAGCTCTTCGGCTACCCGTTCGCCGGCGCGTGGTACTCGCCACGTACGCCCGAATGGCTGGAACGGATCGAGAAGGAGTGGCAGGGGTACAAGGCGTGAGCAGCATGGCGTCCTCCCGCCCGTCCCCTTCCTTCCGCTCATCCGCGCCGCCGCCCCTCGTTTCCGGACTCGCAGGCCTCAAGGCGACGCTCCTCGAGCCGGAGAACATCATCGAGAAGCCGTGGGGACGCGAGGAATGGCTCTCCGTCACCAAGCGCTATGCGCTGAAGAAGCTCGTCCTCAATAAGGGCGCGCGGTTCAGCCTCCAGTACCACGAGGCGAAGGAGGAGAGCCAGCATCTCCTCTCCGGCAGGATCCGCCTGCTCCTCGGCAGGAAGGACCGTCCTGAGGAGCTTGAGGCCGCGGAGTTCCTCCCCGGCGAGACGCTCCACATCCCTCCCGGCACGATCCATCGCGCGGAAGCCGTCGAGGACTCTGTCATCATCGAGGCGAGCACCACCGAGCTGCTCGACGTCGTCCGCCTCAAGGACGACTACGCCCGCGAAGGGACCAACGATCCGTGAGGAGATGGGGAAGGAGATGGGGAGATAGACCGGAAGACAAACGGGGTGAGGACGATAGCAGGCATCTACAAGGCGTACGACATCAGGGGGATCGTCGACAAGGAGCTGGACGCGGATCTCGCATACTGGATCGGCCGCGCGTTCGTGCGGGTCACAAGGACCGCCGGGACGACCGTCTGCGTCGGCAAGGACATGCGTCCGAGCTCGGTCCCGTACGCCGCCGCGCTCATCGAAGGGATGCTCGACGAAGGCGCTTCGGTGATGGATGCCGGCCTCGTCAGCACGCCGCTCTTCTACTTTGCGACGCGGGACTATGCTGCGGGCGTCATGGTGACTGCGTCGCACAATCCGAAGGAGTACAATGGGTTCAAGTTCTGCCGCGAGCGGGCCATCCCGGTCAGTTATGACACCGGGATACGCGAGATCGAGAGGCTCGTCGGAGAATTGCGTGCGGAGAAGCCGGCACCGAACGGCAAAGGAACCATCGGTACGCATGATTTCCTCGGCGAATTCCTGGATGAGAACCTCTGCAGGTTGCGGACCAGGAAGCCGATGACGATCGTGGTCGACGCCGCGAACGGGATGGGCGGACTCGAGTACGCCGCGCTCGCGCAGCGGCTCGCGGCCCGGACGCCCGGCCCCATCAGGATCCTGCCGCTCTATTTCGATCTCGACGGCTCGTTCCCCAACCACGAGGCGAACCCGCTCAAGGAGGAGACGCTCGTCGAACTTCAGCGGCGGGTCAAGGCGGAGAATGGCGCGACGCTCGGCTTGGCGCTCGACGGCGACGGCGACCGCTGCGTCTTTCTCGACGAACGGGGGGAGGTGATCCGCGCGGACCTCTTCCTCGCGCTCATCGCGCAGGAACTGCTCAAGACGCGGACGGGCGGCACGGTCCTCCACGACTTGCGGAGCAGCCGGATCGTCGCGGAGACGATACGCGCGGCCGGCGGTAAACCGGTCATGTGCCGCGTCGGTCATGCCTACATCAAGGCGCAGATGCGCGAGGAGCACGCATTGCTCGCGGGCGAGCTGAGCGGTCATTTCTATCCGGGCGAAGCGAACTACACTGAGAACACAATGTATGCGCTCTTCGCGATCCTCAATCTCCTCGAAGCGACGGACAAGCCGCTGAGCGAACTCGTCGCGCCCCTGCAGAAGTACGCCTTCAGCGGCGAGATTAACAGCAAGGTTGCGGACGCGGACGCGACCCTCGCAGCGGCCGAGAAACGGTACGCTGCGCTGCCGGGCATCAGGGATCTGAGCCATCTCGACGGCGTCCGGATCGAGTACGCGACGTGGTGGTTCTCGCTCCGGAAGAGCAACACGGAGCCCGTCGTCCGCTTAATCGTCGAGGCCGACACGCAGCAGGAGATGGAGACGCGCCGTGACGAGCTGCTCGGGCTGATCCGGAGCTGAGCGCTCTCCCGTCCCTTCGCCCTTCTCCTTTCTCTTTCCTCCTTCTTCTCCCTCCTCCTCTCTCGACTCTTTTTCTATGACTTTTTTCCATAACTTTTTTATTCCCTGGCCCATTCTCTCCCCTGATGCGACCGGAGATCGTGTCCCTTGCACTCGCGCTCTCCTTCGCACTGCTTGCGACAGGATGCTCGTCGAACCAGGGGGTTCCAAACACGTCGTCGACGCAAATCCCCGCTATTTCGAACGCGTCGGCGAACAAGCCACTCATCAACGCAACCGTGAACGGAGATGAGCCCATGAACTACACGAAGGAACGCGTCGAGTTGACAGCGTCCGACGGCACGAAGCTCGTCGGCAGCTATTACGACTCCGACAGCGACAGGGGGCTCGTCCTCCTGCACCAGCTCGACCTCGACCGCTCCACATGGGACGCGTTCGCGCAACAGGCACAGCGCGACGGCTACGTAGCCATCGCGATCGATTTCCGCGGTCACGGCGAGAGCCAGGGCTCGTGGCGCTCTTTCACCGACAAGGACTTCCAGGACATGCTCCTCGACGCAGAAGCCGCCGCCTCATATCTTCAGCAGCGCGGCAAGCGCGTCAGCGCGGTCCTCGGCGCGTCCATCGGCGCGAACACCGTGTTCCGCTACTCCTCGATCCACCACGTGCCGGCGGTGCTCCTCAGCCCGGGGCTCGCCTACCACGGCATCGACATCAACGACACCACCTCCAACGCCTCGACGCTGATCGTCGTCGCCCGGGGCGACACGTACGCGTACGGCTCATCCGTGGAGCTCGACCGGAACAACCTCTTCGGCCAGCACGATCTCCTCGTCCTTCCCGGGACCGCGCACGGCACCTACCTGCTTGCCGAGGGGAACGTCACCGCAGAGATCTTCGGATTCCTCGGGAAGAACGCGAAGTAGGCCGTGCGCTCTTTCGTTCTAGAGAACTAAGAAAACGTTTTTTGTTTACCGATTATCATCACTAATTATTTATCACTACTCGAATCATGAGCCTACGAGGAATTGAACCCCGATCTCCGGGACCGGAACCCGGTAGTCTATCCGTTAGCCTATAGGCCCAAAAAAACCGATCGCCTCCACGAGGTTCGGTTACTGCGTTCCGAACCATCGTGTGCAGTTTCTCCAAAAATGCCCCCACGAGGAATTGAACCCCGATCTCCGGGACCGCAACCCGGTAGTCTATCCGTTAGCCTATAGGGGCCTTCTGCTCGAGAGACGAGGGGCTGTTTTTAAAGCTTGCTCTTCTTCGGGAGGGCGGTTCCGCCGGGAATGAGCATGCCTGCCACCATCGCTCCGATGATAAGAGGCGCAGAGGCTGCGAGCGCGAGCGTCGCCGGCGAGAGCATCAGCAGGATGGCGAGCGGCGCGACGAGCAGCGCGTACAGCGGCGCGAACGCCATGCGGATGCAGAGGATAAAGATGATGAGGAGCGTCGTCGCCTGCAGCCAGAGCGGGACCGCGTCGGCGAGGAGCAGTGCAGACGCCGCGAGGAGCGACAGCGTCCCTATGGCCCTGGCAGGGTCCTTTGCGCCCGCCAGTTCGTCCCGACGCAGCCTGGCGAGGTACGCGGAGAGTGCGAGCGTTCCGACGAGAACGAGGAGCGCGAGGATGATCTGCGCGAGCACGACCTCACCCTTAGTACTCCTCGCCGCACGGGTACTGTGTGCCGCTGATATTCAGCGTCAGGTTGCCGTTGCCGATGCCGGTCCGGTTGCCGCTCGTCCCGTTCCCGACCACGAGGAGGTTGCCGTTCTGGTCCTTGAAGATGATGCAGAAGTCGTCGCGGACGTTGAGCTGCTGTTTCAACTGGTCGTATGGGGTGTCGAGGACCGCGTTCAGCTTGGTGTCATCGACGCTGGTGCCGTTCACCACGGAGCCTTGCTCGTCGCCCGTCAGCTTGTCCGCGATGAGCTGAGATTCGACCTGGAGCGTGGACTGCTTGCTCGACGAGTTGTGCGTCATGAAGAAGTAGAAGACGCCGAGCGCGAGGAGGAAAATGACCACTGCGATGAAGAGGTCAATTGACCAGACCTGTGCCCATGTCTTCCCTCGTCTCATGCCTTCACTTCTTCGCCTTTCCGGAATCATCCCATATTAAAAATGTTTTTGTTTGCTCCCTTGATTTCACGAGCAACATCGCCGTCTCGGCACGATTGACGGGCGCGAACCTGGCGCTGTAGCGCAGCCACTTCGTTCCTGCGCCTCTCGTTGCACTCGCGGCACACTCCTGAACGCAAAAATACCACGCCGGATGAGGACTACTGGGCGGTTGCGATGCCGCAGTTTCTATCGCGTGACCTGATAGCTCTCGACCAGATCCTTGAGCCGCCTCGCTTCCTCGTCCTCTGCGAAGTGCTTCCGGATCGGCTCGAGCAGCCTGTTCACGTACTTGCCGGTGGCTGCTTTGAGGTCCATCGGGTGGATGCTCTTCGCGACGAAGGCCCGCTCAAGTTCCGTGTAGCTCTTGAACGAGACTGTGCCGCCGAACTTCTCCGGCCGCTCGATGACGAACGCCTCTCCTTTCTCCTCGAGGACGGCGAAGATGAGGTATCTGCAATACTCGAGGATGGGGTTCTCTTCCGCCTGCCCCTCGGGGCAGTAGGCCTTCTTCAGCTTGCGCTCGACCTCCTCCTTCGTGTCCGTGACGAAGATGGCCGTATCTGGCTTCGACTTCGACATCTTCATCGCCATCGCGCGCTCCGTCGCTCCAACTTTGTATTCGAATCGTAAAGACGAGGGGAAAGTGCTATCTGATGTCACATTAATTGTAGATCCTTCAGGATACCGGTACTCCTTAATCCCCTTTCTTATCGAGACTTTTTGGTTCGTGGTTGTGTCCTCTAGTATATACTCGTTTTTATCAGTATAATACTTGAACTTAGATTTATTGTTGAAGGCGTCTAAATCCAGACTGAATCGAAGATCTTGCGGCGGCTCGCTCAGCCCCATCAGCATGTGGTGCGAGACGACGATCGGCTTCGTGTGGCCGAGCTTCTCCGCGAGCTCGCGCGCGAGGACGTTGACCTTGCGCTGGTCCATGCCGAGCTGGCAGACGTCCGCCTTGAGATAGAAGATGTCCGCCGCCTGCATGCACGGGTAGAGTATCTGGCTCGCCTGCAGCGCGTCGCTCTCGCTTCGTCCCATGATCTGCGTCGTACGCAGCACGCGCTTGAGCGTCGTCGCCGTCGCCACCTGCATGACCTTCCGCCAGTACGCGTCGTCTTTGACAAGGTCGGATGCCCAGACGAACTCGACGTGCTTCAGGTCCATGCCGGACGCCTTCCAGACCTCGATGAAGTACTTGCCTGTCGTCTGGATCCGCTCGAGGTCGCCGCCGAGCTTGTTGTTCGCCCACGCGTGCCAGTCCGCGACGAACATCGTGAAGTCCGCGCCGGCCATCGTCATCCGGTTGACGTTGATCGCCCGAAGGATTGCCTGCGCGATGTGGATCCTCCCGCTCGGTTCGAAGCCGTCGTACGCGACGAAGCGCTGTTTCCCTTCCAGGAGCGCTTTCAGCTCCTCCTCGCCGATGATCTCCTCGCCGACCCGCCGGATGAGCGCGAGCCGTTCGTCCACAGTGCACTTGGTCATGGTGATCCGTCCTCGTGATATCATCGTGATGATGTACTGTTCTAATAATTATTCTTCGGATTATTCTCCGTTCCGATTTATATGTTCTTCGACGTTTTCCGAGAAAATATCCTCTGAAATCTCCTGCGCTTATTTCGTCGCCGTCACGTACCAGTCCCACATCTCCGGCATGCCGTGGAAGTCCTCGTAGTCGCCGCTCTGCTCGCCCCAAGGGTAGTGCACCTTCTTCAGATGAACGTTCTTGAAGCCCGCGGACGCGAGACGATGGCGCAGCTCGAACTCGTAGAAGAACTTCTGCCGCTCCTCGTTGTCCTCGTACACGCACGTGATGAAGTTGTACTTGCGCCGTTCCACGATGCGTCGCGTGCTGCGGAGCGCCTGCTTCTCGTCGCCGAACTTCCCGTACTCGCGCTCATAGACGAGCATGCAGTTGTACAGCACGGACTCCATCGATGGGAATATGCCGATGAATACCCCCTCTTCCCCGAGCGTCGCGTGGATCTCGGCGAGGGCGTCGTTCACATCACGGAATGAGGGCAGCAGTACCGAGTTGACCGCGATGATCACGTCCGGCCTGACCTGGAGCTTGCTGAGCTCGCGCATGTCCGCCTGCGAGAAGACGATGTTGCCGTGGTGCCCGTGCCGTTCCTTCGCGGTCTCCAGCATCCGTCGCGAGAAATCGACCGCGTGGATCTCGGGGAAGCGCGCCGCGAGCCGCGGGAGGAGGTCGCCGATCCCCGTGCCGAGATCCATCACCGTCCGCTTCCCTGCTTTCGCCAGCCGGTCGATTTCGCCGAAGAGGGGGTTGTCGATCTTCGACTGGAGCGGGCTGATGATGAACCGATGGTAGTCGTCCGCGTAAGAATCCCACTCTTCCCGTTCCATCCGGTGATTCCCTTGCGTCGTTCTTATTTAAAACTTTCTCCCCGACGTCACTTATTTTTTCGTATCACCTATTTCCGTATCGCTCAGTGGAAATCTTCGTGTCACGTACCCGATTATTATCACTTACCCAATATTTGTTCATGATATACATTCCCGAATTCCGTTTTTCTTTTAATGTGGTGACTACCTCGGCCTTTAGGACGATGGGCGGGAGCCAGTACTCGTTCTCGCCGTCGTTTTTCTCTAGAAATTTAAACGGGCGCTGCGCACCCGCTTGCATCGCGCAGCATGCCGGAACGGCATGAGGATCATCGGGCTCGAGGTCATACCGGACCACGTCCACTGCTTCCTCGAGCTCCCGGCGAGGCAGAGCGTCGCCGAGGCGCCGCAGCGCCTCAAAGGCTACGGCGCCTTTATGATTTTCCGATACCATCCGCTGCTGCGGCGCTACTTCCGCACCGGGCACCTCTGGAGCCCGGGAAAATTCTTCCGGAGCGTCGGCAGCGTCAGCGCCGACGCGATACAGCACTACATCGCGCAGAGCAACAGGGGCGGAAGAACACAGACCTTACTCGACAGATACCCCCTGCTTTAGCCCGGGGAGGTTCATTCTTTTTCCATGGCTCGGAAACATACTCTCCCGACGCACGCTTCCCAGGCCCATTAATATCCGGGCGATCTCACTTGTACTCGATCTCACTTGTACTCGTAGAACTCGATGTGGATGTTTGCCATCTTCCGGTAGAACGCGAGCTCAGGCTGCTTCTCCTTCGCGCCGAAGAAAATCTGGTCCAGCCCGGTCCAGACCGAGAACCAGCCCGCCGGCTCGAAGAAGACGACAAGGAGATTGAAGAGGAAATCCTTGCTCGTCAGCGTGAAGAATCCCGTCTCGGCGTGCGCGTACAGGTATGCGGAGACGAGCATGAAGACCGCACCGACGCCGAACCATTTCAGCCCGCCGCGTTTGATCGACCGCACCTCGCGCTCCTTTTCGAGGGAGTGCTTGTGGAAGTGGGTCTTGAGCCGGTGCTTGATCTTCGCCTCCTCCGCGAGGTCGCGCTTCTGCTTCGGCACGAGCAGCCGTAGCTCGAGCTCGAACTCGTCCTTGTCGCGCGCAGCTTTCCTGCACTCTTCCAGGAAATCGTCTGAGAGCGCCTTCTCCGCGTACGGCCGCGGGTCAAAGTCCGAGAAGATGTCATCGTAACTGTCGAGGATGAGTGAGATGTTCCCCTCGCGGAGATGCACCTCCTTCTCGACCGCCTCGTCCAGCGGCAGCTTCTCCAGCGGCTCCCTCTCGGCAGGCCTCACCTCTTCCATGCAGCCATTCTCTCACTCGCTCCATTATATGTTTTTCGACGGCGTCAGAACGGGATGTCTTCCTCGGAGGGGGGCGGCACGCGTTCCTCGCCGAGGAGCTTCTCGGCCTGCTCGAGCGGGTCCTCGTTGTCGGCGCAGAACTCCGGATCGGGCTCATAGCGCTCGCGCCACTCCGTCGCCCAGGCCGCGTAGTTGTTCCGCCTGATCCGCAGCACCGGTATGCGGTGGAGCCGCTCGCCGTTCACGTGGACGCCGTTCGGCGTGGACTGCCGGGCGATCGTGTGCGTCCCCGGCGTGAAACCGAGGTCTGCGAGGAGCGCTTCCGGACGGAAGAGGAGATCGTGGAGCGTGGTGGCGTTGATGCAGGTGCACGTCTCGTAGGGGCGACGTCCGCCGCCTTTGCCGTTCTCCTCGTACTTGTGCACCAGGTGCTCGATTCCGTCGTGGTCGTGCAGCCGAAGGATGACGTCGAACGGCAGGATTGTCGCGTAGAGCGTACTGCCCTGCGTCAGCCGATGGAAGAGCGCCTGCTCCGGCCCCGTGAAGCTCTTGATCGCGGGGAAACGGTGGCGGTAGATGGCGAACTTGATCTCCCAGGACGGGTGATTGGCCTGCAGCATGCGGTAGAACTCGATCTGCTCGTCACGGAGCTGCGTGGTGTTGTTGATGACGCTGCCCTTCACCTCGGCGATCGTCTTCGTCTCCTGGCGGACGATGTCGGGCAGCCGGTTGCTGCTGACCTCTGGAAGGAGCTCGCGCGGCAGCTTCCCCCCGTACAGCCCTTTATGGAGATGCTCGTAGAATATCCCGAGAAGCCCGTGTCCCGAGGTCCGTTCTTCCGGGTTCTTCGGGATCGAGATCTCCCGGCTCTTCGCTTGGAAGCGGTCGGTCCACTCTATTGTGTGGTGGTGGACCCGTTTGGCGACGAGGTCTCCGAGAGGCATATTGGAAGCGAATACCTGTTTCTACTTAAAAGTAGCTCTTTTGTTCGTCACGGTACACAGTGCCATATTAGCGATTCTCGTCAAAGTTCTTCTTCATTCGTTGTTTTTAGTCATTAGATTTATAATCTTGGTTGACAAGAAAGGCACAACTCCTACGTGTCGGACAGGTAAGAGTGGCCTTGAAGTACGTCTTTCTATGTGCTTCAGGAGAGAAATGCTTATAAAGGGGAGCCTTTTCTCCCGCGTTACGCGTTATGAAAGGCGCATGACATCGTCGTGTGTCTTGCCGGCGCAAGCCGGCCATCACCTCCATCTGCCGCACCACGCGCGGATCAACCGAGAAGCGCAGCGGCAAGCCAAGACCACCTCGTGTGGGAGCGTATCACATTCATGCCTGAGGTAGCACTCAGGTATGGGCAGGCGCAACAAGACGCATCTGCTAAGATGCGCAAACCCTGAGACAATTCTCTAAAGCGACAAGTCCTTGTGAATAGACAAGCGACCATGCAATCGAAGGATCATGTCAAAAGCTCCAGGAACGCGGCTTCAAGAGTTCTTGGATACGAGTTCCCGTTGATCCTGCGGGAGATT
>DAHXMN010000170.1 GCA_027371725.1 Candidatus Woesearchaeota archaeon
ATCTCCTCGTCGCTGTCGTTCTCGCCCGGGATGAGGAGGTTGGTGATCTCGACGTGGACGCCGCCCTTCTTCAGGGACGACGGATAACGAGACAACCGACGAGGCGGATAACGATTCCTCCTCGAACGCTTCGAACACGACCGGACGGATCTCGCTCGCGATCATCCTCCCCTCCACGGTCTATCTCGGCGTCAACTACTCCGCGCTCTTCCGCGTCACGAACGACGCGCACGTCGCGGGCGAGACCGCGTACGTCAACGTCACCCTCGCCTACGACGTCACGAAGGATGATCTCGTCGTCGCCGAGGGGAATTTCACCCGCGCCGTCAACGCCTACACGACGACCGCGACCGGCTCGCTCCTCCTCGACGAACAAGGGAATTACACGCTCTGCGGCCGCGTCGTCATGATCGGGAACGAGAGCGTCGACGAGACCGATAGCGGTCCGCCCATCTGCGCGGACTTCGTCGCGGTCGACCCGTACACCGTGCGGTGCGACGTCACGCTCTCCCTCGACCTCCTCGACGACGTCCTGATACGCGACGACGGGCAGCCCGTGAAGTTCCGCCCCGTCGTGCAGCGCGAGGACGACGCGTGGCTGCCGCCCTTCGTCGTCGAGTACGGCGTCTACGCGCTGGACGGGACGCCGCTCACGCTCAAGGAGACGGAGAACGCCAACCAGAAGAGCTACACGCCGCGCTGCAAGGACGCGGTCTGCGTCTACTTCCTGCGCGCGCGGCTCGCCAGGGTGGCGTGCAACGACTCCTCCGGGCAGATCGAGGACGAGCGGCTCCTCGTCGTCAAGGGCGAACCGGCGGATGAGCCGTCCCCGGAGTCGTCGCTCGCGCTCGGCGACCTCCACGAGCCGAAAGCGGGTTACGCCGCGGGCGACACGCTCCGCGCCGACGTCAGCGTCTACCGCGGCGATACGGGCAAGTACGCGGTGAAGCTCTGGGTCGAGGACAGCGGCGGGAAGAAGGCATCCGACACCACGTCGTTCTCGGCGAGGACGCGCTTCACGCAGTACGACGCGACGCTCCCCGTCCCGCTGCACGACGGCCTCAAGGAGGGGACGTACCGCGTCGTCCTCGAGGGGCTGGACGGGCGCGCGACCGAGGAAGTGAAGATCGCTTCGTCGTCGAAGACAACGAAAGCCAACTCCACGAACGCCTCCTCGTCCCCGATCATCGCGTCGTTCTACACCCGCGCGCGGAAAGCCGCGAAGAACGTCACCCTCGCCGCCACGATCAGCGGCAGCGGCGACTACATCGCCGAGCTCGTCGGCCTCGCCGACCATCGCACGGAAACGCTGTCGCTGAACGGCGCGGCGCAGTACCGGCAGCAGGTCGCGATGTTCCCCGGGCCGAACCTCTTCGTCCTGCGGCTGCGCGACAAGAAAGGCATCGTCGCCGAGCGCGCGCTGCTCCTCGAGATGGGCGCGAACGTCACCGCGGTCGACGCGTTCACGCTGCCGCCGCCGACGTGCATAGACGTGTCTCCGGCGTTGCGCACGGCGAAAGACGCCGCCACCCGCATCTCGTTGAATTCCTCCCCTCTCCCCTCTCCCCCCGGCTATTCGAACTCCTCGCTCGTGACCGGCGGCGTGACGTACGCGGCCGAGCACACGACGGACATCCTGGCGTTCCTCGACGTGCTCCTCGACCAGCGCGATCCTCAGCTCCTTCTCGAGGGTCCTTGCGGTCTCGAGGTCGGGCTTGTGGTGGCCGGACTCGTAGGCGTGGAGCTGGCTCTCCT
>DAHXMN010000171.1 GCA_027371725.1 Candidatus Woesearchaeota archaeon
CTAAGTAGAGGGGAACGACGGGGAAGACTCCTCCGGCAAGAGCCCCGCTTCTTGATTACGCCGGCAGGCACATCGTCTCCTTCGAGACGGTGCCCGTGATTACCTGTTCGACACAACCGGTCGGTCGTGGGTCTGAAGAGCAGGTTCCGACCATGTTCTTCAGCGACTCGGTCGCGAGGATCGCTCTCTGTTCTTCAGGCAACGTCGGGGGAGAGCAGACCCCGCTCGTGCATCGGGCTCCGTCAGTGCAGGGCTCGTCGGGCTGTTTGTACGCCAAGGAGACCGCGTTGTCACTCATCAGACGATTGCCCGCCTACGCGTTCGCGCGATTGCTCGTCCGTCTGCGGATGATGCGCAGGCAATGATGAATAAATGATCCCCTGAGCGATTCCGAACAAGGCAATAACTGCGAGAAGTATGACTATGAAGAGCGATATTTTCTGTGCGGCTCGACCGTGCATGGTGCGCATTACGTGATGAAGGATATACGGTTCTGCTTATTGGCCGTCGAAAGAGACGACGAGGAAGAATTGGCGGAAAGGATATTGGGAGAAAAATGTTGCTCTACTCGATCCTGACAAGTTCGACGTCGAAGCGGAGCTCCTTGCCCGCGAGCGGGTGGTTCAGGTCGAGTTTCACCGTCTTCTCCGTGACGTCCACGATCTTCGCGGGGAGCTGCATGCCTGGCTGCGACGGGTGCGAGAGGGCGAGGACCATCCCTTTCTCGGGCGTGATGCCGGCCGCCTTGACCGCGTCGAGCGGCACTTCCTGCACCATCATCGGGTTGTGGTCGCCGTACGCGTCCTTCGGCGTGAGGATTGCCTGTTTCTTCTCGCCAGCCTTCATGCCGCGGATGGCGTTCTCGAAGCCGGGGACGACGCGGTGCTCGCCGAGCGTGAACGTGAGCGGCTCGCGACCTTCGCTCGAGTCGAAGACCTGGCCGTCCGCGAACGTGCCCTTGTAGTGGACGTGGACGGTATCGCCGTCCTTCGCGGCGTCCTTGCTCATCGTCACTTCCGGCGTCTTCGGCGCGGCAACCTTCGGCGCGGCCTTGATTTCTTTCTTCGTGGCCATGACTATCAACTCCGAGGGGATGCGTCGAAGCGACCCCCTTTTCGCCGAGGAGGAAACGAAGGCCTTTTTTAAGGGTTTTCGTCAGCACGGCCGCGATGAAACTCTCGCTTCGCTCGGCCGTCCCGTGCCTGCTCGCGCCTCGCCGACCGTCTCACAGGGCGACGTTCCCCGACGGGGGAGCCCCTTTGTCGCCGCTCGTGACTGCTCTGCAGGCGCTCGCCCGTAAGACTCGCGTTCGCTGAACGAGATGATCGGGAGCCGCAGCGACTGAGGCGGGGACGGTCCTTCGACGGAACGAGCGATCCCCGTCGGACCCGGCCGCACAGCCATTCTCGCTGCGGGAACTGCCCGGGCGAGGCACGGAAGCGATTCGCCGAAGGCCCCGCCCAGGGGCGGAAGGGGGTCGTTGCCGGGCTCTCACCGCATCGCAGAAGATATCGCCGTAACGTTCCAGCCGAAGGGGGCATGGTCGCTACCGCTCCCGGGTTCCTCGTATGACTCGGAACCGGCCCCCGGAACTCCTTCGCGGTACATCTCGTCGCGGCTCGTCTTGAGCCCGGTAACGATGCTTCTCCCGGCTGCTTGACCCTAGATCAGCGAGGTGAGCGCGATGATGAGCGCGATGCCGAGCGCCATGCCGATGATCGTCTTCCGCGGCGTGTGCCTCGTCTCGGG
>DAHXMN010000172.1 GCA_027371725.1 Candidatus Woesearchaeota archaeon
GAACGCGCTCCGCCCCATCGTCGACCTCGACGCGTACCCGAACGCGGTGGTCGACGTCTTCGTCGAGCTGCCGCAGACGGACGCGGGCAGCAGGTGCGCCGCCATCAGCGCAGCGGCCATCGCGCTCGCCGACGCGGGCGTCAAGATGAAGGACGTGGTGACCGCGGTCGCGGTCGGCTGCGTCGACGGCCTCGTCGTCGTCGACCTCGACTATGAGGAAGAGGCCTGGAAGGAGGGCGAGGTCGCGGACATCCCCGTGGCCATGATTCCCTCGACGGGCGAGATCACGCTGCTCCAGATGGACGGCAAGGTCGAGAAGAGGGAGCTCCTCGCCGCGCTGCGACAGGCGCAGCCAGTCTTCCAGCGGATCGCGGAGATCCAGCGGGAAGCAGTGAAACGGCGCTATGCAGAGATCGCCGAAGAGATCGAGAAGGCGTGAGCGCAATGGAAAAGGTGACAGCAATGGATAACGCACTCAAGGAACACATCAGCGAGGCGCTCAGCAAGGGGCTGCGTCTCGACGGACGGAAGCTCGACGAGTTCCGCCCGATCAGCATCGAGACCGGCAAGGTTGCCACCGCGGAAGGGAGCGCCGAGATCCGGTGCGGCGAGACCCACGTCGTCGTCGGCGTCAAGATGGAGGTCGGCAAGCCGTACTCCGACCGGCCAGACTCGGGGACGCTCATGGTGAACGCGGAACTCCGCCCGATCAGCAACCCGCTCTTCGAGGCCGGGCCGCCCACCATCGAGTCCATCGAGGTGGCGCGCGTCATCGACCGCACGATCCGCGAGTCGAAGACGATCGACGAGAAGAGGCTCTGCATCAAGGCGGGCGAGAAGGTCTGGATGGCGAACATCGACGTCTGCCCGCTCAACCACGACGGCAACCTCATCGACATCGGCGCGCTCGCCGCGTTGACCGCGCTCAAGGACACGAAGATGCCGAAGATCGACGCCAACGGGCAGGCAGACTACCACGAGCACACGGACGAGGGGCTCGCACTCGAGTCCTTCCCGGTCGCGGTCACGATCGTGAAGATCGGGAGCAACCTCCTCGTCGACCCGACGGATGAGGAGATGCGCGTCGCGGACGCGCGGCTCACCGTCGGTTCGCTCGAGGACGGCAGGATCTGCGCACTCCAGAAGGGCGGCGACGGCCCGCTCACGATCGACGACATCGAGCGGATGACCGATCTCGCGATCAAGACCGGCAAGGGGCTCAGGGAGCTTGTCTGAGGTGCAACGATGGAGAACCAACCGCGAGAAGGCCACACCAAGTACGAGCGCGCCAGGATCATCGGGAGCCGCGCGCTCCAGCTCAGCCAGGGCGCGCCGATGCTCATCAAGCTCTCCAAGAAGGAGCTCGAGGAGATCAAGTACGACCCGATCGAGATCGCGCGCCGCGAGTTCGAGACAGGCGTCATCCCCATCGATGTCAAGCGCGTCCTGCCGCACGAGCGGTAGAAACAACTTTCCTCTTTTATTCGCCGTTCTCTGTTCCTCTCCCGTGGTTCTTCGTCGTTTTCTGTCCAGGACCAAGCCGCGTTGAAAGTGTACGTTGCCGCCCCCGGTCGAACCGTTGCGAAGAAGGCGGCAAAGGCCGAGTAGATGGGTCGCCCCCACAGGCGAGCACGAGGCTCCGCCGTGGTTCTCAGGAACGGGGTTCCTGGAACCTCGGGAGCTCCGCTCCCGGTGGTTCCGGTAGCGTCCCGCTACCGAGAACCTACGGGGACGAGGCCCTT
>DAHXMN010000173.1 GCA_027371725.1 Candidatus Woesearchaeota archaeon
TGTAGAAGTCCCGCCCCTGGCCCGCGCTCAGGTTGAGCCGGAACGTGATCCAGGCGCTCTGCGTGTACGCGCTGTTAGCGGGGCAGGTCGTGACGTTCCATTCGAGGAAGCTGAGCTGCTGACCGTTGTCGTCGACGAGCCGCAGGCTGTTGTTGTGCGCGGTGAGCGAGCACGAGGAGTCGATCTGCACCGGCACGCTCACCCAGTAGTCCGTCCGGTTCTGGCCGCTGGTGTCGCTGAGCGTGAAGCGGACGCGGTAGCGGAAGCTGGTGTTCCACCAGCCGTTGCGTATCGGCTCGCCCGTCGTGCTGACCTTGATGATGTCCGTTGTGACGTTGGCCACGACGCCCGCTCCTCCGATGGTGACGTTCGTCGTCGCGTTGACGCTCTGGCCGACATAGTAGGAGGCCTTGTCCGTCGTCACATTGACGGCGAGCGTGTTCGTCACGGTGACCGTGCCGTTCATGGGATCGGCCAGATTGCCGTACGTGTCGTTCGCATAGACGGTGTAGGTGAGCGTCCCGAGGCTGAAGCCGGTCGTGTCGATGCTGACGTTCCATGCCGTGGACGAGGCGTTCGTCATCGTGTAGTTCGTCCCGTTGATGTTGACCCAGACTTTCTGGAGGTTGTTGTCCGGGTCGCTCGCCGTGGCGGTGATGTTGAGGATGCCGCCGAGGGCGACGGGGTTCGGCGTCGCGCTCACGGCGGTGACGTTCGGGGGGCTCCCGGTCGAGACGAGGACGAGGAGGCTGTTGCTCAGGAGGGTGGAGCCGTCGCTGTGGCCGTCGTTCGGCGTGACGCTGCACGTCCAGTTCTGGCCGGCGAGGAGCTCGGGGCTCTTGATGATGGAGGTGTTGCCTTGCGCGAGCGCCTGGATCTCCGCGAGGGAGAGGATGCGGTCGTAGGCCCTGACGTCGTCGAGCGTCCCGACGAGGTATTCGGGGGTGCCTGCCGTGTCCTCGATCCTGCCGAGGCTGCTGAAGGCGGTCGTTATCTGCCCCGTCGTCGAGATGGCCGAGCCGCTGAGGCTGCCGTCGACGTAGATGCTGACGTTGCCGCTCGTCGCGTTCCTCGTCAGGACGACCTGGTGGAACGCGCCGTCGTTGATTGCGGACGCCGTCTTCGCCGATGCGCCGTTGCCGACGGTGAATCCGAGATGCCCGGTGGCGTCGATCCATCCCCAGAAGATGTCGTTGCCTCCTCCGGACTGCTCGATTCCGGTCACGCCCGGGGCGAGCCACATGGTGTCGTTTCCGGTCTGCGTCGTCTTGAGCCAGAAGGAGAGGCTCGCCGTGCCGCCGAGCCACTTGGTGAGGTTGGTCGAGACATTGATGTAGGCGCTGCCGTTGAAGTAATACGCCCCGTTCCCGTCGAAGCCGCCGGTCGCGTTCCATGCCGCGCCGTATACCGTCCCGTTGTCCTGGTAGCCGGAATCGTCGCGCGTCCAGGTCGAGTTGCTGCCGCCCTCGAAGGGCATGTTGAGCACCTCGTACGGGGTGCCGTTGACGTACCAGTTGTAGATGTTCTTGACCGGGTCGTTCTCGTAGTCGCTCGTCGACCGGTTCCAGCAGAGGAGGTCCTCCTTGGTCTGGTTGGTGCCGAGGCTGCTGTTGAGGATTGGCGCGGCCTGCTCCGGCGGGAAGTCCGGGCAGACGCCGTCCCACGCGCTCCCGTTGTACCAGAAGCGGGCGAAGTCCGAGCCGCCGCTCGCGTTCGTGTACGCGACGACGAAGGTGCCGG
>DAHXMN010000174.1 GCA_027371725.1 Candidatus Woesearchaeota archaeon
CGCTCGGGCACCGGCCTCTCGCCGCATCGCTTCCCGTGCCGCTTCCCCCGTTCCGGCCCCGAGGGGGCCGACCCCCGGAACTCCATCGCTGTGCGTCTCGTCGCGGCTCGCCGCAAGGCCGGCGCCGCCATTTTCTACAGACCCCGGGGCAGCAGAACACTTAAAAGAACGGCGACGCTCCGCGAAGGCATGGAGAAAGCCATGAGGAAAAAGGAGAATGAGCGGAAACCGACGGCCGTGCCGCGCGTCGAGGCGAGCTACGACTCGCGGAAGGAATGGCGGGCGGACCCGAAGGGCTACTTCCTCATCAAGGTATTCTACGGCGAGGGGGAGATCGGCACCCGGTTCATGAGCTATGCGCACGAGCCGCTCCTCGACATCTACGGCGCGGACGCGGAGTCCATCGTCCAGACCGCGGTGCGGGAAGGCCTGCTCTCCTCGCTGCAGCACGCCGCCTACCTCGGCCACGAGCTCCACAAGGCGGAGGTCGCGCTGAAGCGGAAGCTGGAGTTCGTCCAGGACCGGCCGCTCGATTTCTCGAAGAAGGCGGAAGGGAACGAATCGAAGAACAAGGACTGCTAGTCGATCCTGTTCCGCTCGACGCTGTAGAGGTAGACCGCCGTGCCGACGATGACCGCGCCGCCGACGAGGCCGATGAAGAGGAAGAGGAGGTTGCTGCCCGGCGACGCGGTCGCGGTGAGGCCGGGTCCCGCGTCCGCGACGGTGACGGCCATGCCGGTGAGGCTGCCGACGCCGACGCTGGTGGTCACCGCCTCCATCCCGACGAAGCCGATGGCGAGCGCGGCCACGACGAGGACGAAGAAACGGGTATAGGTCGCCTTGTGCATGCGACCCCCTAGACGAGCGCTGTTTATAAGATTTACGAGTGCGATAACTGCGAACGCAGTTGTCGCCGCGGCGAAATCGTTCTCCCCCTGGTCCGAGCCGCAGTCACGGAGGTTCCTGTGCCCTGGAGGGAATCGTCGGGCGCTCACGATCATGGCCTCAGTCACGCCGCTTCGCGCCGTTCCTGATCCTCGCGTTCTTCGAACACGAGTCTCGCAAAAACGCGCGGCCATGTGTTCGGGAACGACGAGCCTGCGAGTCGGTCAGGAGCGGGAGCGACTGAACCGAACACTACGAACGAAGTGAGTATGTTCGCGCCCGGAGAAGGACCCAAGGCAACACGGCTGCTGAGCGCGACGGAGCACGCACGATGAACAGGATACCCTCGTTGGAACTCCGACGGAAGATCGCGCACATCATCCTCGTCCTCCTCTATGCTGGCGCGCTCTGGCTCGGCGCCGGCTGGCAGGGCACCCTCGTCCTCCTCGCCCTCGCAGCGATCGTCGCAGCCGCGTACGCCCTCACGAGCAAGCGGAAACGCCCCTTCTTCGCGTTCCTCCTCGACCTCGTCGAACGGGAAGAGCACAGGGCCATCATCCCGGCGAAGAACGTCCTGTCCCTCCTGACCGCGGGCCTCATCGCCACGCTCATCCTCCCGAAGACGGCGGTGGTGGCGGGCTTCCTCGTCTTAGCGCTCGGCGACCCGGTCGCGTTCCTCGTCGGCACAGGCATCGGAAAACTACAAGTCCCCTGGAACAAGAGAAAGCACGTGGAAGGACGGCTGGCGGCCATCCTCGTCTGCACGCCCGTCCTCGCCGTCCTCTACCCGTGGCCGATAGCCCTCCTCGGAGCGGCGATGGGGATGCTCTTCGAATCGG
>DAHXMN010000175.1 GCA_027371725.1 Candidatus Woesearchaeota archaeon
ACACCGCGTTCCGCGTACTCGTCAATCTTCCCTTCCTCGAGGAGACGCACCAGTTCGCGCTTCGCTCTCGTCGGGACGTGCTCGACGTTCCACGCCATCCGTTTCAGCGTTTCGAGCTGCTCGTCCCGCTCCGTCAACCGCCGTTCTTCCGTCTCGCGCCAGAGCTCTTCGTAGCTGAAGCTCGGCTTCCCCTTCTTGATCTCCTCAGCCGCCTTCTTCCGTGCCTCTGCGTCCGGCGCGTCAATCTCCTTAAGCAGGAGCTCGTGCATCCGTTTCAGGAACTCCTTCCGTTCTTCGATCTTGAGGATGTCCGTGTAGCCCTGGAGGACGATGTTGAACGCGAACGGGCTGGGCAGCGCCGTCGACACCTCGTCGACGCGGAGCGCGCCGCTCTCGATCCGCCGCAGGACGTCGGCCGCGTCGGGCAGGTCCATCAGGTCCTCGAGGACCTCGCGTCGCGCCTCCCGGAGGACGGGGAAATCCTCGCCGATCCGCTTCACCGCTGCGAGCAGCAGGCGCGAGTTCATCTGCTGCTTCCCGACGCTCTTCGACTCGCCCTTGTACGTCCGGAGGATCATCAGCGAGCGCGCGGCGCAGTGCCGGAAACGCCGGTTGAGGACCTCGCTCTTGTCCAGGGCGAGCCGCATCACCTTCTCGAGCTCGTCGCTCTTCAGCAGTTCCAACGCTTTCGCGACGTTGAGGATCGCCATGGATCGGAGCGAGAAGCCGGTGTCGGTGATCGTGATCGCTACGTCCCGGTTGTGGAGCTTGCCGAGCGCGAACCCGAGCGCGCGGCTCAGGACGTCGTTCACCCGTCGGCCATAGAGCGAGTGGACGATGACGTGGCGCTTGTTCCCTTCCTTGAAGTGCTCGATGAGCAGCCTGTTCTGGTGGGGGATCTTGACGTACTTGTACTGCTCGCGGAAGTACTCGTAGATCGAGCTGAGCGTGCGCTCGTCCGCGTAGAGGTAGCCGTCCATGTACTTGATGATCTCCTGCCTGGAGCGCTTCGCGCGGAAGAGCTCGTCCATGTACTTCCGGAACGCCTGGATCTCGAGCGCTAAGTCGTAGCTGAGCGGCAGCATCTCGCTCGCCCAGCGCGGAACGGTCGGCGGCCGGCCCGCGCTCGTCTTCACCTGCGCCGTCAATCCCCTCGCGAACCGGAACTCGTACGTCTCGCCGCCCAGCACGAAGACGTCGCCCGGGGTGAGGCGCTCGAGGAAGTCCTCGTCGATCGTGCCGATCACCTCTTCGCCGAGCTTCACTTTCACGCTCGTCTCGTCCGGGATGGTGCCGACGTTCGTCAGGTAGATGAGGCGGGCGAGCTTCCCCCGGCGGCCGAGCCTTCCGGCGGCCTTGTCGTACCAGATCTTCGCGTAGACCGACCGCTCCTCGAGGCTCGAGTACTCCCCTGAGAGGTAGTCGAGCACCTGCTCGTACTCGGCGCGCGGCAGCGACGCGTAGCAATGGCTCTTCCTGACGGTGCGGTACAGCTCTTCGGCGTCCCAGACCTTGTCGATCGCCATGCCGAAGAGCTGCTGCGCCAGGACGTCGAGCGCGTTCAGCGGGATGTGGACGCGATCGATCTTCTTCTCGATGGCCGCCTTGAGGAGGACGCTGCACTCGACCATGTCGTCCCGGTCGAGGACGATGATCCGTCCTTTCGCCTCCTCGTGGAGCTGGTGG
>DAHXMN010000176.1 GCA_027371725.1 Candidatus Woesearchaeota archaeon
GCACCGAGTAAGAAGGAAAAAGAGGAGGGAAAGATGCCGTCTGACCGGTTCGACAAGCTCATCGCGGACATCGTCGCGCTCCGCATCCAGGGAGCCGAGGACGTCGCCCGCGAAGCGATCAAGGGGATGGCGCGGTTCGCGGAGGAACGGCCGCGCGCCTCTCTCAGGAAAGCGGCCGACCGTCTTATCGCGACCCGGCCGACGGAACCGATGATGCGGAACGCGGCCGCCTACTTCCTCGCGAACGCGGAGCGGCAGGGCGCCAGCCGCGTCCGCGACCACCTCCTCGCGCAGTTCGACGCCGCCGACCGGCTCATCGCCGCGTACGCGGCCGGCCTCGTCAAGGAGAATGCCTGTTACGCGACGCACTGCCACAGCAGCACCGTCATGGCCGCGTTCCTCGAGGCGAAACGCCTGGGGAAGCGGTTCACGGTACGCAACACCGAGACGCGGCCCCGCTTCCAGGGACGGATCACAGCGTCCGAGCTCGCAGCCGCCGGCATCCCGGTCATCCATTCCGTCGACGCGGCGATGCGCACGGAACTGGACGGGTGCGCCGCAGTCTTCCTCGGCGCGGACGCTCTCCTCCGCGACGGCTCGGCCGCGAACAAGATCGGCAGCGGCCTCATCGCGGAGCTCGCCTTCAGCCGCCGCATCCCTGTCTTCATCCTCGCCTCCTCGTGGAAGTACGACGAGCGATCCCCTTCAGGATACGAGGCGACGCTCGAGCGGCGCCCTCCCTCCGAGGTCTGGCCGGACGCGCCTCCCCGCGTCTCGGTGCGGAACACCGCGTTCGAGATCGTGGACGCGCGCCACATCACCGCGATCATCACGGAGCTCGGCATCCGCGAGCCGCGGGGCGCGATCGCGGAGATCGAGCAGCGGCGCCGATGGCGCGCTGTCGACGGGAAAAACGCTTGACCATTCCCCGATAGTGAGAAACATTTTTATACGCTCTGCCGCGCCTCACTCCAAAGGGGTGAGGCATGGGGTTTTTTGGATTCTTGAAGAAGGAGCAGCCGATCAAGGCGCCGGAGAAGCCGCAGGAAACGCCCTTTTCAGGGCTGGCGCCGCTCCCCTCGGAACATGACATCCCGCCGCCGCCCTCGCCCGACTTCAACCCATTCGCTGAGGTGGAGGTGCACGACGACCTCTTCTCCGACTTCGGCCCGGGCACGATGACGCCTTCCCCCTCATCGGCGCCGCGCTCAGCTCCCTCGGCTCCGGGCCTTTCGCCTGCCCCAACGCTGATGGATGCGCCGCGCTCCGCCCCGCAGGCGGCGCAGCCGTCGTCCTCATCGTCGTCCCTCTCATCATCCCTCTCATCATCCACCCTATCATCCCCGCCGTCGCTCCCTGACGCCCAGCGGCCGACGGTCCCGCCCGCAGCGTCTCCTTCCGCTCTTCCGCCGGCAAACGAGCCTTCGTCCACGGACGTGACGCCGCTCCCGTCCGCGGCGCAGCCGGGCCTCGACGCGCATGACGACCTCCCCGACTTCTCGGAAGAGGACGAGGCGGTGGCGCGACGGCTGTCCAAACAGTACTGGGACGAGGAGTTCGAGCGTCTCGGCCGCGAGCTCCGGAAGGAGGTCTCGGCCATCTTCGGCCGGAGCCTCGCCATCAGGGAGGTGGACACCGGGAGCGACAACTCCCCAGAGATCGAGCTCGTCAACCTCACGGC
>DAHXMN010000177.1 GCA_027371725.1 Candidatus Woesearchaeota archaeon
AAGCGTGCCCTGGAGCGTGGCCAGCTTGCCTCTCGTGGCCGTGAGGAGCGCTTTCGTCTGGCCGATGCCCGCGTCCGCCGCCTGGGACGCGTTCACCAGCTCGCCGAACCGTTCCTGCGCCTGCTGCATCGACGCCGCGGCCTGGTCGATGATGTCCGAGACCTGCGACGCGGCGTCCGGCGCGGCGTCCGCCACCTGCGCGAGCTGCCCGCTCTCGTTCTGGAGCTGGAGGATGGTCGCGTCGATCTCGTCGCGGGTCGCGTTCTCCGCTTGGCTGCGCGCGTCCTGCAGCGTCGTGACCGCCTGGCCGATGGCGTCGGTGCCCTGCTGCTTCACCTGGGCCACGAGCCCGGCGAGGCCGTTCACCCTCCCCCTGATCTGGAGGAGATCGACGTAGGAGACGTTCACGTCCACGCTCTCGAGCGCGCTCTGCCCCTGGCCGAGCTGGCCGATGGCGGCGCCGAGGTCCTGGTCGATGCCTGCGGCCGCGGCGCGCTGGTCGTGGATCTGCTGCTGCGCCACCGCGACGCGCTGGAGCATCGTGCCGGCCAGGTCCTCGCTGATCGCGCTGCTCTGGATGTCGAGCTGCTTGCTCAGGCCGTCGATGACCTGGTAGACGAGGTTGATGCGCGAGTAGTCCACCGCGAACGTCACGGTGTTGGTGCCGTTCTCCTTGATCCTGAAATCCTCGGGGAAGAGGATGCACGTGTGCACTTCTCCCGTCTTGATCCGGTCGGTGCAGTCCGTCTCGTTCGCGAAGACGTTCACCTGGTAGTTCTGCGCCTTGAGCGTATCGATGACGTTGTTCACGAGGGGCGTGTACTCGGGCGCGTGGACGCCGACGACGATCTGGCCCTTCTCGCTCCCGCCCGTGTAGGCCGCGCTGACGAGGAGGATGATGAGGAGCGGGCCGAAGATGATCGTGAAGGCGCTCTCCCGCGAGCGGAAGAGGAGCTTCAGGTTCTTCGCGATGACGGCCGGCCATTTCATCAGCGTCCGCCTCCGTCCGCCTTCCGCGTCCTCGCGGCCGCCTGTTCCGCGCCGCCGTCCTCCGCGTCCGTACCCGCTTCTTTTCTCCCGTCTTCTTTTTGCCGCTCCTCCTGCGTGCCGTTCTTGTAGATGCTCACGAAGACGTCGTCCAGGTTCGGCTTGTTGAGCCTGATGTCGAGGAGCTGCTCGCCCGCCTTCTCGAGGAGCGTGAGGACCTCCTTGATGATCCGCTCCGGCTCCTCGGTCCGGATGGTGAGATAGGTCCCCTGGCGCGCGACCCCGGTGATGTTCTTCCCCTTCAGCTTCGGCACGATCTTCGCGTAGCTGCCCGGGTAGCTCTCCACCATGATCTCCTGCTCCTTGTTGTACTTGAGCTTCAGCTTGTCCGGCGTGTCGACGTCGACGAGCTTGCCGTCCTTGACGATCGCGATCCGGCTGCAGAGCGTGTCCAGCTCGTTGAGATGGTGGCTGCTCAGCACGACCGTGGTGCCGCGCATGTTGATCCGCCGGACGACCTCCCAGATCTGGTTGCGCAGCACGGGATCGAGGTCCGCGGTCGGCTCATCGAGGATGAGAACTTCCGGATCATGAAGAATCGCTTGCGCTAGCCCCACGCGCTGGCGAAAGCCTTTAGAGAGTTCGCCGATTTTTCGTCCCAAAGCCGCTCTGAGCCCGCAGGCTTTGACG
>DAHXMN010000178.1 GCA_027371725.1 Candidatus Woesearchaeota archaeon
GAAGCCATCAGGGAATTCTGCCGCGACTGGCTCACGGAGGCGCGCTAGTGGCGGAGACCAGAAAAGGCGTAACCGAACAATACAATTTAAATACAATTGAAATACAATTGTTCTACAATCCTGGTTGCTGCGTCAGTTTTCACTTCAATTGTACTATTATTGTAATACATCCGTATTCTTCCATATATAAATATTTCGGAAAAAAGGATGAGGGCATCATACGGGCGACTTTCAACGAAACGCCCGAAAACGCCCACCCGAAAAGCGGGTGCGCCGCCTTGGCGCAAGACCCGGACGCGAACATGGCAGATTCTTGAGGCCATGATCGTGAACGCCCGACCATTGCCTCGGACCGGAGGGAGACTCCGCTTCCGCGGAAGCGGAGGATCAGGAGCTCAGGGAGCGACTGAGGACGATCTCTCCGCGGCGCACCTGCCGAGAGAAGAATGACCTACGCCCCTCTCGGAAAGAAAAGCAATAAAAGCAAAGTCGCAACCCGGGGAGAGATGGTACCTGAGAAGCACGAGAAGCGGGAAGACGAGACCTTCGCGGAAGCGATCATCACGGAGCTGCGGCGCATGGGCGTCGCCTCCCCAGAAAAAGCGGTCGAGGAGTTCGAGCTCCTCGCCATCAGCGAGAGCGACGAGGACGCCGGCCTGATGCGCGCCGTCGCGAAGAAGGCCCGCGACCGCGTGGACACGTACGCCAAGCTCCTCGAGGACCTGATCCAGCCGGACAGCTCCCTCGCGACGATGAACGAGTGCGGCTTCTTCTCGGACGAGGAGATGGAGCGGATCATCAAGGGCTACCGGAAGCTGATGGCGATCGTCCGGCAGTTCGCGGTCGCGGACCTCGCCGGCACGGCGAAGGCGTACGAGGCCTTCGTCAAGGACGCGCTCCCCGCATGGAAAGAACAACAGTCCCTCTTGCAGCTCGTGACGAAACGGCTGCACGACGGCTGGACGAAGGAACAGCCGCTGCAGCGCGAGAAAGGGTATTTCGGATAGCTGCGTCGCGGATTCGCCTTCGGCGGCCTTGCCGGCTGCGACCCGCATCGCCCCGTTCTTCGCAGCGTCGTTGAAGCCCCGTAGGGGGCATCCCCCTCAACTCTTCGATTCGTTCTCCGCTACAGGTCGCCCTTTGGCCGGCAAGACACCATCCGCGACACAACCAGTCATCACGAGAAAGGAAGTGTTCGGCAAGAACGCGTTCTCAGAGCAGCGTGTCGAGATCCAGGACGAGGACGACGTTGCCGTCGGCGAGGATCGTCGCGCCCGACGTGCCCTTGATGCCGCGCACCAGCTCGTTGAGCGCCTTAATCAGGACCTGCTGCTGGCTGACTATCTCGTCCACGACGAGGCCGACGCGGTGGCCGCCACGCATCACGATGATGACCGTGGCGACGCCGCGGTCGCCTGGTGCGTCGGAGCCGACGAGGTGATGGAGCCAGAAGAGCGGGATGTTCTCGTCACGGTGGATGAAGACCGCGCTGCCGTGCATCGTCTTGAAGCGGCTCCGATCAACGTCCACGATCTGGTCGACGGAGACGATCGCCTGACGCCCCTGGGCGAGGTGGTCCACGCCCGCATGCAGGCCCGGATCGAAGCCGAGCGCGAGCAAATCCAGCAGCAGCTGCGCAGCCGCAACGTCGATGAGGAGCTGGAGCAGCGC
>DAHXMN010000179.1 GCA_027371725.1 Candidatus Woesearchaeota archaeon
TTTCTGGCTTGAAGAAGAAGGCCGCAGAGCTCGCGGTAGCAGTTTCCGGACAGGAAGAACTCGAACCGCTGGTAGCCGTCTTCGCCGGCCAGGTCGTCGTCACGATACGGTTCACCGACGGGAACAGCCTCAAGCAGGGCACGATCATCGTGAACGGCTTCCAGGACACGTTCCAGACGACCAGCTACTACTACCAGGCGGCGCTCGACCCGAACGTCCTCATCCCGAACGCGAACTCGATCCAGATCCAGCCGCAGGGCAGCACACTCAACATCGCGGAGCTCCGGGTCGAGCTGCAGGGGTAAGCGCGTTGCAGCGCTCCAAAGAGGTGAGCCGGTGGTTTCTGGCTTGAAGAAGAAGGCCGCAGAGCTCGCGGTAGCAGTTTCCGGACAGGAAGAACTCGAACCGCTGGTAGCCATGCTTCCCGACGACGAAAAGAAGAAAGAAGCCGCCTTGAGGGAGAAGGTCATGAAAGAGGCGGCGGAAGAGGAGGCATGGAAAGAGAACGCGCGCCGCGACCGGAACGCCGCGATCAGGAACGGCATACAGAGCGGCCTCAACGCGACGGCGACAGGCGCACGGAAGACGGGAGCGGGAGTCGCGGCGGTTGCAGGCGCGGCGGGAGCGGCCGCAGCGGCGGCGAAGGCACGGAACAGCGGCTTCTTCCACCGCGTGGGGAAGACGTACGACCGCGCGAACCAGTCGTTCATGCAGGCGCAGCGCGACGCCGCCGCTGGCTTCGACCAGCACATCCACCCGTGGCTCTTCTTCCTCGTCGCGCTCTTCCTCCACGCCTTCGACGTGATCAACGGATTCAGCCGGGGCGCGGGCCAGGCGACGGTGATGTTCCTGCTGTACGCGCTCTTCACGTTCTGGGCGGTCTTCTTCTACTACCGGACCGGCCTGACGAAGGAGAGCGGCCGTTACGTCGGGGTCTCGCTCGTCGCGTTCGCGATCCCCTACCTCTTCCTCATCCCCGCGCTCGACAACGGGTACGTCCCCTTGATCGTCGCCCTCCTTCCCGTCTGGGCGCTCTACATCGCGCTCGAGCAGGACAGCGCCCTCTGGCTCAAGCGGCTCGCGAAGCTCTACATCGTCATCCTCATCTTCGCGCTCTTCATCATGCTCATCGCCCGCGTCCAGCTGCCGGGCGTCTCCTCGCCCGCGGTGCTGATCGGCCAGAGCGCGCAGCGGTTCTGGACGGACGTCGCGGACGCGTGGGCGAACATCTGGCTGAAGCTCAAGAACGCGAGCATCTTCAACGTGGCGATGTGGAAGCAGAAGATCAACGAGACCTTCAATCCGGAGGCGCAATTCTATCTCGGCCAGGTGGAGCAGAACCAGAAGCAGCCGCAGGGCGTCTACATCACCCAGCTGCAGAGCCTCTACCCGGTGACGTACGTCGGCCAGCAGCCGGCCATCATCGGCCGGATCGAGGCGAAGACCTTCCTGCCGGGCGGCGGCGTGAACGTGACGCCGAGCTGCCGGCTCGAACGCGCGGGAAAGACCGGCTACGTCGGCACCCCCGACCGGACAGGCACGATGCTGGTGAACGAATACCTGCCCGTGGACGTCACGTGCACGTTCCCCGCGGACCCGAACATGACGATCGGCACGTACTACGGCGT
>DAHXMN010000017.1 GCA_027371725.1 Candidatus Woesearchaeota archaeon
TCCTTGCCGCACGTCTCGCAGATCCGCCTGCCCGCGATCCGCTCGATGCCGACCGCGTCCGGCACCTCGAGGAGCAGCACCTTCTCGGGCGGCTCGTGCCTGTCGAGGAGTTTCGCCTGGTCGAGCCTGCGCGGGAACCCGTCGAGGATCCAGCCCTCAGGGTGTTCCTTGAGATGGTGGTGGACCATGTGCCAGATCATCTCGTCCGGGACGAGCTCGCCCTTGTCGATGATGGACGCAATCTCCTTCCCGAGCGCGCTGCCCGAGCGCTTCTCCTCGCGGAGCAGGTCCCCGGAGGAGAGATGCGGGATGTTGAGCCGCTTCGCGATAAGGTCAGCCTGCGTCCCTTTGCCGCTCGCCTGCGGCCCGATGATGAGGATCTTCATGGAGAAAGAGGCCGGAGCGCCTCCTTTTTATAGGTTGCTGTTTGCGCGAGAAGGAGACATTTTCCGGAACGGCGGCGTCTTTTTTCTCATGACAGGACGAACGATACCTTTAAAAAAGGGTTTTCCGGAGGTGCGTTGAGCGGGCATACTGTCCGCGCTATGCTGCAGGAGGCGCGAAGATGGTCAAGGTCATGATAGTCGAGGATTCGAACCTGATGCAGGCAGTCATCACCAACTTCCTGAAGAAGGACGCGCCCAGCGTCAGCGTCATCACCGCCAAGGACGGTCAGGAGGGCGTCGAGAAGTACCGTGCTGAGCGGCCTGACCTCGTCTTCATGGACATCAAGATGCCGCGCAAGGATGGGCTGGCCGCGCTCGAGGAGATTCGTGCCTACGACCCTGGCGCGAAGGTCGTCATGTGCACCGCGCTCAAGGAGCCCGAGCAGGAGGCGCGCGCTCGGAAGGCCGGCGCCAAGGGCTACCTGACGAAGCCGTTCAGCAGGGAGGACATCAGGCGTATGGTCACGGAGAATCTGGGAATCTGAATGCATCTGAGGTGGGACTATGAAGATACTGGTTGTGGACGACTCCGCCTTCATGCGCAGCATGATCAAGCGCATCCTCGCGGAAAAGAACCCCGAAATCCGTGAAGCGTCGAACGCGGAGGAGGCGGTCGGCGCCTTCGTCGAGTTCCATCCGGACCTTGTCTTCCTCGACATCATCATGCCGGGGAGGAGCGGTATCGAGACGCTCAAGGACATCCGGAGCAAGGACCCTGGCGCGAAGGTCATCATGTGCACCTCTATCGGCGGGCAGGAGAAGGTCATCCAGGAGTGCGTCGAGGCGGGCGCTTCCGATTTCATCACGAAACCGTTCACTCCCGACGAGATCAACGGTGTACTCTCGCGGTTCACTGGCTGAGTGATGACCATGAACCCGATAGGACTCAGCCCGGAAGAGATGGACGCCCTCAACGAGCTCGGCAACGTCGCCACCGGCAACGCGGCGACCGCCCTCTCGAAGCTTCTCACCAAGCCGGTCGAGATGAACATCCCGAACTCGCGCTTCATCCCGCTCGGAGAGTTCGCGGACGTCGTCGGCGGGGCGGAGCAGCTCGTCTCCGCCATCTACCTCAGCATCGACGGCGACTTCTGCGGCGAGGCGCTCTTCGTCTTCCCCGAGGCGGGCGCGCTCGAGCTCACCGACCTGACGCTCGGCAACACGCCCGGCACGACGAGCAGGATCATGGCTGGCACCATGGAGGAGTCCGCGTTCAAGGAGATCGCGAATATCCTCACCGGGTCGTTCCTCAACGCCACGGCGAAGATGCTCGACGCGAAGATCCTGCCGAGCATCGCCCATGTCGCGACGGACATGGCGCAGTCCCTCATCGACTTCCTCCTCGTCAAGATTGGCGCCCACGCGGACGAGATTTATTGCGTCGAGACGCGGATCAACGTCGAGGGGCATAACATCAACGGCGAGTTCCTTGTCCTCTTCGACCGGAACTCGCTCAAGCGCATGCTCGAGATTCTCCATAATCGGTACGGAGGCATCATCGACTGAGCCCGGCTGCGACGCGGACTCGCACCCGTGGACGATGACCGGCAGCAACATGATAAAGGGAGTGTGAGCGGCGTATGGTGGAGACAATCATCGGGATGGGCGAAATCGCTATGGGACTGAGCGGCGACCTGCTGACCGCGCTCGGCCTCGGCTCCTGTGTCTGCGTCGTCCTCTATGACCCTGTCTCGAAGATCGGGGGCGCCGCGCATGTCATGCTCCCCGACAGCACCATCTCCTCGTTCGTGCTGCCGGAGCGGACCGTGTTGCTCGCCGACGCGGACATGAACGTGCGGCGCCACATCCGCGAGATCCTCGCGCAACGCGACTACACGGTCATCGCGGAACCGAAGGCGAAGGACGAGCTGATTGACCTCTACCGGCAGCATCATCCCTCCGTCTCGCTCGTCAGCGCGTTCCTCCCGCCCGTGAACTGGACTGATGCGGTGCAGCTTCTCCTCCAGGTCGACCATCAGGCGAACGTCGTCATCCTCAGCCCCCAGACGGACCGGACCTTCATCCTCGACTGCCTCAACCGCGGGGTGAAGGACGTCGTCACCGACCCATTCACCGAGGACAAGATAGTCAGCTCGCTGGACTACGTGCTCTTCCGCCGTCATCTCAAGTTCGCGGATTTCGCCATCCCGATACTGCGGCGTCGCCTGATTGCGATGGGCGCGAAGCAGCAGAACCTCATCGCGATGATCGCGGGCGGCGCGCACATGTTTCCCTCGTTGAAGGATGAGGAAGTGATGCGAATCGGCGAGCGGAACGTCGAGGCGGTCAAGGCGCAGCTCCATCGCGAGGGCATCCGTCTCGTGAAGGAGGAGACCGGCGCCAACGTCGGCCGCACGGTGCGCTTCGACGTGGCGAGCGGCGAACTCCGCGTCTCCACCAGGAACGGCCTACGGACGTTCTCCCCATGATTCGGATCAAGGACTCCGAGGATTTCCCGCGGCTCAAGGAAGTCATCACGCGGCTGCTCGGCTTCGACTGCTCGCAGTACTCGAACTCGTTCATCGGCCGCAGGGTCGAGACGCGTCTCTTCGCCAACGATCTCGATTCCTATGCTGAGTACGCGAAACTCCTAGAACGCGACGTCGGCGAGCGGGAGCGGCTCCGGAAGGAGCTCACGATCCACACGACCAACCTCTACCGAGACCCGGAGATGTGGAACCTCTTCATTGACGAGGTCGTCCCGACGCTCGTGAAGGTGAAGCGGGAGGCGCGCGATACGACGCTGAAGGTCTGGTCGGTCGGCTGCTCGACCGGCGAGGAGCCGTTGACCGTCGCGCTCTGCCTCTACGAGGCGCTCGGCCCGCGGCTGGGCGGCTTCTCCATCCAGATACTCGCGACGGACATCGACGAGGAGACGCTGCGGAAGGCGCGCGAGGCGCTCTACGAGGAGCTGCAGTTCCGCGAGCTGCCTGAGGCCTACAAGGAACGGTACTTCTCGCAGGTCCGGCCAGGCCTCTTCCGCCCTTCCGAGGATCTTCTTCGCCTCATCACCTACCAGACGCACGATATCCACTGTGCGGTTTGGCCGAAGCGCATGGACATCATCCTCTGCCGGAACACCGTGATCTATTTCGGTCAGGAGTCGAAGCGGCGGGTCTACGAGCGCGCGTTCGACTCGTTGAATCCGGGCGGGTTCTTCATCATGGGGAAGACCGAGACGCTCCTCGGCCCGGCGAGCGACAGGTTCCAGATCTTCAACGTCCGCGAACGCGTCTTCTTCCGGGAATGATGATGCGTGCTATGTCGTCGCGCCGCCGTCGCGGGCTGCAGTCGCTAACGCTCCTGCCCGTCCTCGTATCACTCGGACATGCTCGCCGCGTCGCTTCTCTCTTCGCTTCCTCCGCGCCACCGTCGCGCTTGCGCGTCCCTGTTTCTCCCCGTATAACTCGGAGACACTCCGGATGCTTGACTGCTTCTCCGGCAACCTCTGGGCGTCAGCGACGATGGGGCGTCCCTCATCGCTACCGAGAACGAAGGCGGCTCTCCTGAGTGTCCGGTTCGAAGAAGCCGGGGATCGGGAACGCTAGTGACTGAGGTCGGCGGCAGCGTTCTGTTTGACGGAAGATGTTGTTCGATAGAAGAGAAGCGCTCTTTCCTCCTTTCAGGACGATGAAAAATATTTGTTCCACTCCCGAGTTAACACACATATTTAAAAGGTCTGTGAGGCCTAACGCCCACAAGTCACCATAATATACTTTCAATGTACTTTCATACCGCACAAGCAATCAAGAAGAGGGGTGGGTCGGTGAAGCTGTCCGATATCAGTATCCGTTGGCAACTGCTGATTCTTTGCGTCATTCTCGTCATCATCCCCGTCGTCGTCCTCGGCTCATACACCTACACGACCTTGAAGGCGGAGGTCACGCAGCAGATCAACGACTCGCTCCGCCAGAACGTCGAGATCGCGTACAACGACTTCGAGGCGATGAACAGCGTCCTCCCGAAGAACCTGACCGAGCAGCAGCGCCAGCAGGCGTTCTCCCCGCTCCTCGACAAGTACGCCGACATCAAGATCGGGAAGACCGGCTACATCTTCGTCATCGACAACGAGGGCGACTATGTCCTCTCCGCCGGCCGTCAACGCGACGGCGAGAACATCCTCAATGCGCAGGACTCGAGCGGCCGCTACTTCATCAAGGACATGCTCAGCGAGGCGAAAGCGGCGCCGGAAGGGACCGCCTCCACCATGGTCTACCCGTGGAAGAACGCCGGCGAGACCACCGCCCGAGACAAGATAGCGGCGTTCGTCTACGTGGACACCCTCGGCTGGACGATCGGCTCGAGCGCGTACTACGACGAGTTCACGGACGGCGTCTCGTTCGTCCGTAACATCACGTTCGTCGGCTCAATCCTCGCGATTCTCTTCGCGTCGCTCGTCATGTACTACTTCGCGAGCAGGCTCGCCAATCAGCTCCAGAAGATAATCGACAGCACGCGCGCCATGGCGAACGGCGACCTGACGCAGCACATCGATCTCCACGCGATGACGCCCGAATTCCGCAGCCTCGCGACGCACTTCGACGCGATGCGCGTCCAGTTCTCGATGCTCCTCGTCCGCATCATCGGCACCACCAATACTGCGGCGTCGAACGCCGAGGAGCTCTCCGCCTCCGCGGAAGAGGTGAACTCCTCGCTCCAGCAGGTCTCCTCCACAATCCAGGAGATCGCGAAGTCCGCGCAGGAGCTGAGCAAGGACGCGACGAACGCGGCCAACCGGAGCAAGATGACCGAGCAGAGCGCCACCAACGGGAGCAAGAACGCCTCCACCATCAACGAGAAGATGGGTTCGCTCAGCGGCACGATCAAGACCGGCGCGGATAAGGTCAAGTCCCTCGGCGAGAAGTCCAAGCGGATCGGCGATATCGTCACCACCATCAACCGGATCAGCGAGCAGACCAACCTGCTCGCGCTGAACGCGGCGATCGAGGCCGCGCGCGCCGGCGAGGCGGGCCGCGGGTTCGCCGTCGTCGCGGACGAGGTGCGGAAGCTCGCGGAGGAGAGCCACAAGGCGACGAGCCAGATCGGCGAGCTCCTCGGCTCAATCCAGACCGAGATTGACGCGAGCGTCGGCCAGATGGCGGAGAACACCCGCCAGGTGGCGGACAGCAGCAAGACGATCACCCAGGCCCTCGCCTCGTTCGAGGAGATCCCCGTCCTCGTGGACGCGGTCAACCAGTCTATCAACCACATCAGCTCCATCTCAGAGGAGAACGCCGCCGGCGCCGAGGAGGTGACCGCCTCCGTCGAAGAAGTGACGTCGGCGACGAACCAGGTGGCCGCGGCCGCGCAGCAGCTTTCCAGAGCGGCGAACGAGCTCCGCACGCTCCTCAACCAGTTCCGCGTCGAGCAGGCGCTCTTCGACAAGGCGGGAGTCGAGGAGAAGTGATAGGATGGTGCGCGAAGCATAACTGGTGCGTTAAGCGTTGAGGGTGATGCGTTGATGGAGAAGACCGATGAACATGGCGAGGAGCGGCAGATCGTCGTCTTCTCGATCGGCGAGGAGGAGTTCGGCGTCAACATCGGCGAGGTCAGGGAGATCATCCGCTCCGGCGCCTACACGCGGATCCCGAACACCGCCGAGTATGTCCGGGGCGTCATCAACCTCCGCGGCAGCATCATCGTCGTCATCGACCTGGCGATGAAGCTCAGCCTCCAGGGCCGCGACTCCGAGAACACGCGGATCATCGTCATCGAGAACAACGGGAACACCGTCGGCATGCTCGTCGACTCGGCCACCGAGGTGATGCGTCTCACGAGCGACCGGATCCATCCGCCGCCGCCCATCATCACCGACCGGATCAACGCCGGCTACATCGAGGGCGTCGGCATCGTCGGCGACCGTCTCCTCATCCTCCTCGACCTGGCGAAGGTCCTCGAGGGGAAGGAGCTCGCGTCCCTCGGACGCCAGACGACTGCGCCCGCGCCCTCTCCTTCCATGTCCGTGGCGGCTCCCGTGGCGCGGCCGCAGGCACAGTCCGCTCCGCAAGCGTCGTCGGAGAAGCAGGCGGCCTCCGCGCCGTCCACGCCCTCATCTTCCGTCCCTCCCGCCCCTGCTCAGTCGTCCAAGGCCGCGTCGAAGCCGGCTGACCACCCTGCTATGAAGGATGTCTACCACGAATGGCACTTCATCACGCATGACGGGAAGCCGCTCAAGAACGTCACGGAACTCCTCTCCTACGTCCACGCGCTCGACGAAGGGACTTTCAGGGCGTTCGTCAACGAGGAGAAGAACGACTTCGCGAACTGGATTGGCGGCGCGGTCGGCGACAAGGAGCTCGCGGACCGGGTCAGGAACGTCTCCTCGAAGGACGCGGTGACGAAGGAGATCCGGGACCGCATCCTGGAGATCCACCTCGGGGGCTCCGTATGACGAAGAAGGAGCAGTGCAAGGCGCTCATGACGAGGTTCTTCGGTCAGGCGACGGGTGCGCTGGTCGACGACATGTCCGAGGAGGAATGCGTGGCGAAGTGCCGCGCCAAGGTGGCGGCGTTCCTCGGCGAGGAGAAGGCGAAAGAGTTCGACAAGATACGGTAGATACTGCATGACAGGGCCGCGATAGGCGAATAGACGGCAAAAGAAACGACGAGAGGCGATGAACCATGAGATTCCCCATCCTTGCGAAGATGCTGATGCTCCTGATAGTGCTGGCGGTCCTTCCGCTCGCGATATTCGGGATACTCGCGCTCAATGACATCCACGCGCTCCAGGCGGGCGCGGTGACCCAGATCGATGGCATGAAGACGGTCGCGGTCAGCGACAGCACGAGCAGCCTCAACGCGCTCGGCGAGTCCATCATCGAGCAGAAGGCCATCGACGTGGCGAAGCAGCTCGAGATCTACATCAAGGACCACCCGACCATGACCGTCGCGCAGCTCCAGGCAGACCCCGTCTTCTCCGCGCTCGCGGTCCAGCCGGTCGGCAAGACCGGCTACACCGCCGTGACGGACGTGGACACGCTCATCTGCCGGTTCCACGCGAGCCCCAAGATCGTGAACATGGACCTCCACAACCTCGCGAAGGCGCTCCCCGGCTTCTGGTCGGTGATGTCGCGGAGCCAGGGCGGCAAGGAAGCGATGGGCTACTATGACTGGCTCGAACCAGACAACACGACGAAGCAGAAGTACATGTACATCGCGATCGTGAATGCGACGACCGCCGACGGCGTCCGGTTCAGCGTCGCCTCGACGACATACATCGACGAGTTCTCCGCGCCGTCGCAGCAGCTCGAGCAGAAGATGGCCGCGACGCGCCAGACGGTCGTGCAGGAGATCGACAGCCGTGCCGCCGACATCCGGAGCAAGACCTATCTCTTCCTCGTCATCGTGCTCGTCATCGTCATCGTGGCTGCGTTGCTCTTCGCGCAGTCGCTGACCCGGCCGATCAAGCAGCTCACCGACGCCGGCAACAGGATAGCGGACGGGCAGCTCGACACGGAAATGCCCGTCTTCAGGACGAACGACGAGATCAAGGACCTCAGCGGCACGATGAACCTGCTCGTGGGCGCGATCCGCTTCATGAAGCAGGAGACAGCCGAGAAGACAGCGACCAAAACGACGGGGAAGCCACCTAAGAAATGAACCCGCAGGTTCGACAGGAATCGGAGTGATGTACCATGAGACGACTGATCGTATTGTGCGCCATAGCGCTGCTGCTCGCCCTGCCGTTCGCGGCTGCGGAACTCAGCACCTTCCCTTCGCCGTTCCTCCAGGACGGCACGTTCAACGGCGACATCGTCGTCGGCCAGCACGGTCAGGGGGCTGACTTCCTCGCGACCGCCGAGCTCCTCACGGCGCTGGAGAAGTACACGCAGCAGGCAGTCGTGACGCCGTCCGCGCCGACGACGCCCGCGTTCAAGACGCGTTTCCAGCTCAAAGGGCAGCATGACAACCTCGAGTCCGCGGAGTTCATCAACACCATCGCGAGCAGGCTCACCGGCCTGCATCTCTCCGCGCTCTCCTCGGGGGAGGTCACCAACCAGCAGGGCACGTTCGAGTACCAGCAGCACTTGATGCTGCCGCCCTCCTCGCTGAGCCCGCAGTACGGCATGTTCACCGCCTTCACCACCGCGGACGACATTCCGAACGACGTGACGGACACCCCGAAGGCCTATCTCGAGTTCGTCCCCGGAAGCTACCTCTACGAGTACCGGCTCTACTTCTATCCGCCGTTGGAGAGTGCCGTGGACCCGCTGAACAGCTACGAACTGAAGGACCTCAAGGGGATGACGCTCACGATCCTCGGCAAGAACTACACCGTGCTCAAGGCGGACCACCCGGCGCAGGACAGCATCTCCCTGACGCTCCTCGCCTCGACGCAGAAGTTCACGCTCCACGAGGGCGAGACCAAGACGATCACCCTCGACGGCACGAACTACGAGGTGACCGCCCTCTTCATCTCCAACGGCAAGACTGGCGTCCCCGAGGCGCAGATCATGCTCAACGGCCAGCAGCTCCATCCGATGCGGGAAGGTGACGCGTTGCGCACCGACGGCATCACCGTCTACGCGCACTCGGTCCTGGCCAACTCCCGCGATGCGATGGTCGAGCTGTCTCTCGGCAACGGCGAGATCACCCTCGCGGACACGAACATCAGCGATACGACCTACGGTCCCGCGTACGAGGTCGCAGGGAACACCGTCACGGAGACCGCCGTGCGGATCGAGGGCTACGATGACGGCCTCGTCGACGGCGGCAAGGTCCGCATCAGCTCGATCTTCATCAAGTGGACGCCGTCGCGCACCTACTATATCGCGGCCGGCCAGAAGCTGAGCGACCTCTTGACGAACAAGGATCGGCTCTTCGGCCAGAGCATCGACTACGAGTATGGCGGCCCGAACCCCAACGACAACGTGGAGGATATCCAGCTCACTCCGGTCGGCAGCGACCGCTACGTGCTGGACTTCTTCAACAAGCTCGGCCAGGAGCTGAAGATTCCGCTCTTCTATGACGGCAGTGGCTCCTTCACGCGGTTCGGCGACGAGCAGCGGACGCTCCACATCCTGGAGAACGAGTCGATCGCGGCGCACGACTATTTCATCATCTCGTCCGACGGCTCCGCCTCGGTGAACGCGGCGAAGGGCTACACGCGGCTGATGCAGTACGAGGAGCAGGACCCGGGCACGGACACGCTCTGGTTCATGGACGTGCCTTCCGGCCAGGAGTACGAGGTCCGCTACGCCGACAACGCGACGACCGCGACCCTCCCGATGGACGGCTACGAGTACCTGATTTCCCTGGACCCCTCAGCGACCAACGGGCCGATCCTCGTCGACCTGAACGACAATGGCGCGATAACGACTGGCGACAAGCCGACCCTCGTGACGAAGTACGAGTCGCGGATCGACATCGAGACGAGCGGGACGTACGCCTACAAGCGTTTCACGTTCTACTCGCAGAAGAAGAGCGGCTCGATCGCCGGCTCGCTGCTGAATTCCGTGCTCTACTCGACCGTCGGTCCTCTCGTCCAGGCGACCCTGAACGCGACGTTCGGCGGCGCGTACAACATCACCGCGAACCCGGTGCTGACGCCGACCGCAATCACGACGTTCTACGACTCGGTCAGGGTCACCCTGACGACCGACTCGCACAGCAACGCCGACATCGCGAGCGTGGAGCG
>DAHXMN010000180.1 GCA_027371725.1 Candidatus Woesearchaeota archaeon
CTGTTTTTCTTATTGCTTGCCTCGTCATCACGTATCTCATCGCGTATCTCGTCGGTATTCAGTTCATTATCACTCCCGCCGTCGTCATTATTTTCATCATTAGTTTTATCCTTATTACTTTGAAGCTTCAGTAAGAGCGCTTTCCGCTGTTTCTTCTCGTCGAGGTCGAAGACGCCGTAGACCGCCCGCAGTTCGGCGCGCACGAGCTTCTTCAGCTCGGCGAACTCCTTGCTGCGCGAGAACTCCTTGAACGACTTCGCGTCGGCGATCTTTTCCCGCAACTTTTTGCCCTGTTTAACCACGTCCTCTATTTTTTCCTTGACGTACTCGTCGTCGAGGTCCTGGAGCTCGCGTTTCCCCTTGATCGCGAAGACGATCTCAGAAAGCATCTCGGCAGAAAGCGTCTCGGCCACGCCGCTCACCACCGCCTGATCGCGGCCACGCCGCCGAGACCGTCGATCTTCCGCATCGCCTCGTCGGAAGCGAGGACGTGGACCTCTCCGCGAGACGCTTCGCAGGCACGGAGCGCCTCCTCGAGCCGCGCGAACGCCTGCTCGCCGTCGGCGCGCGCCTTCGCGAGCGCGTTCTCCGTGATGATGACCGCTGCGGCGCTCCCTTGCGCGACCGCCTCCTCGACGCCCAGGATGCCGTACGCCAGCCGGTCGCGGCCGAGCGCGGCCAACACCTCTTCCACGAGCGCGAGTTCGCGCATCGTGCTGCTCTCGTGCAGGAGCTTCTTCACCTCCGGCCGCACGAGGAGCTCGCGGATCGCGGTCCGCTCCACGTCGCTGATCGCCGTCAGCACCGTCTTCGCCTTCAGCGCGGGCGGCAGCTCGCGCTCGACATACTCCTTCCAGAACGCCGGCGCGCCCGCGACGATGTGACGGTACAGGCCGCGGGCGTCATACTGCGCGATCTGGTCGGCGATCTCCCGGTAGAAGTTCGCCGCCTTCTTCTCGTCCACCGCCTTCTTCGCGACGTCGCCCTTCAGACGGCTCAACTCTTCGACGCCTCGGCGCGTGACGCCGAAGAAGCGGGCCTCCTCGCGGTCGAAGAGGACGACGAGGAGCGCGGCATCCGGCTTTGCCGCCTGCTCGAGCTTCTCGCGCACGTACTTCGGCCAGGCCGCCTTGACGAGGGAGAGCTCGCTCCCTTCCTCGAGGGCGAAGGAGTGGTGGTCGCCGCGCGGCACGTCGTCGGGGCCGTCGGTGATCACGCCCAGCACACGGAGGCCGCTCCCGTCCGGAGCGTATTCGACCTTCTCGACTCTGACGGCGAGGAAGACCCTGCGGCGGACGGCCGCGGCCTTCTCGTCCGAGCCGGCCTTCACCTTCCGCTCGGTCGAGCCCTTGACCGTGTCGCCCGGCTGGATGACGGTGCGCAACGTCCAGAGGTCGTCGCTCCCTTCCACGGCCAGGGAGACCTCGCCCGCCTTCCAGTCATGCTTCCGGATCCGCATCGTAAACCCTCTTGGGCATCGCGCGGTCGTTCCCCTCGCGCCGCCTCGTCCTGCTCGCGTATCGCTGGGGAAGCCGAAGGGGCTCGTCCCCGGATGGGGCAACCCCCGACTCGCCCTCCGCCGTCTTCTTCGCCACGCTCGCTCCTATGGATGGAGGCGGCGCTCGCG
>DAHXMN010000181.1 GCA_027371725.1 Candidatus Woesearchaeota archaeon
GGGCGATCTCGAGCGCATCCGGCAGAAGTACGGCGAAGAGGTGCTGCGGTCGCTCGTCAAGGCCACCGTCGGCAGCGGCATGGTGGAGAACCCCGCGTACAACCGCGGCAAGCCGTACTTCATCGCGTTCAAGCCGCTCCGGCACAGCGTCGAGCGGCTCTCGGACGACGAGATCGAGCAGTACAACACGTACAACGACCAGATCGACAACCTCTTCTTCAGCCTCGAGCAGCTCGAGAAGGAAGGGGTGGACGTCTTCGACCTGAAGCTGGAGCTGAAGCTCGCGCAGGACAAGGTGAAGACCGGGAACTTCAACATGGTCAAGATCTACCTCGAAGGCCTCGTCCCGAGGATCGACAAGCAGTGGGCGAAGCTCGGCAAGAAGCCGAAAGAGCTCGTCCGCGAGCTCGTCAACATGGAGGATATCAAGTCCGAGCTGAAGAAGGCGCAGGATGAGCGGGACAAGTACGTCGCGACGCAGCAGCAGTCGGCGGTCACGGGCGACAAGGCCGGGGCGAAGAAGGAGTGGGCCTGGAAGGACGATGTCCCTCCCGATAAGATCCTCAACCTCCGGAACGGCATGATCGTCATCAGCCTGTCGTCGCTGTACGACGAGGTGAGCGCGATGAAGGACAAGGACCTGCCGAACGAGTTCGACCCCGACCCGAAGCAGGAGGAGGGAAAGCCGCCCAAGCAGCCGATCAACCGGCTCGCGGAATGGGTGCTCTCCGCCACCGGGGACACGAAGCTCGGCTACGCCATCGCCGCGGCCAAGACGAAGGATGAGGTCCTCCAGCTCCTCCAGTTCAAGAAAGACGGCAAGCCGGTCCCTGACGCGAAGCCGCCGGCCTGGTTCCTCAAAGGCGCGGCCGGCCAGCCGGAGCCCGCTTCCCCCTCAGCGACGCAGCCGACGGCGCAGCCCACGAGCCCGTCCGCCCCCACTCCTCCGCCTACCCGGCCGTCTCCCCTCCAGCGGCAGCCGGCAGCGGCCAAGCAGGTTCCGGAGAGACAACCGGCACCTCCTGCTGCCAGACCCTCCTCTCCCTCCCCCTCGGCCCCCGCGGCGAGCGCCCATGCGGGCATGCCGGCATTCGAAGGGAGTGGCTGGAACGATGATATCCCGATTGATCAGATCCTCAACCTCCAGAACGGCCTAATCGTGATCAACCTCGCATCGCTCTACGACGAGATCGCGGCGATGAGCGACGAGGATCTCCCTTCAGAGTTCCAACCAGCGGAAGGGCCGGACGGCTCGCGGCCCTTCAACCATTTCGCGGAGTGGGTGCTCGACGTCGTGGGTGACCGGCGCCTCGCGTACAACCTCGCGCACGCGCGCACGCGGGACGAGCTCCTCGACGTGCTCGAGAAGAAGCGCGACGGCGTCGAGCTCCTCGACGTGCAGCCTCCCGACTGGTTCCTTACCGGCGGCACGGCGTCCCTCCCTGATCCTGTCGCCGCCCGGCAGCCGGAGCGATCGTCCGGCGCCGCAACCCTCTCGGCCGTCCACCCTTCCACGCCCGTTCCGCCTTCATCGTCCACCCCTCCGGTCGCGGCGGCGAAGAGCACGAGCAGCCTGGACACGCTCGTCGTCAGCGACGAGCAGCAAGCGTTCCGGCTG
>DAHXMN010000182.1 GCA_027371725.1 Candidatus Woesearchaeota archaeon
TGTTGACCGCCCACGACGCGAGCGAGTCCTCGTACCAGAGGAACCGCCAGGCACGCTTGAGCGTGGTCCTCCAGCCGGGAGTCGTTGCGGACGCGTCCGCGACGTCGGTCTTCTCCTTCCCGGCCTTCCGCAACCGTCGCGCCATGGTTTTCCCGGCGACGAGCGCGCTTTAAAAGTTTTCTGGAAGGAAGGGCTCTTCGGCAAATGGTGTGTCGCCGGCCAAAGTGCGAGGCATGAAAAGAAAACGACGGAAGAGGTCGGGGGATGCCCCATACGGGGGTGACCGGAGCAGCAGGGAACGAAGCGGTTGCCGAGCAGCCGGCGACACCGCCGGAGGCGAATGTGCCTTAAGAGCCGGAAGGAAGGGGTCTGCGGAAAGAGTCGTCCGTTCCTGCCGAGGCGTTCGGGCGGCTCCGCGCCCTTCCGTCGAACGCGATCAGCGGATAGCTGGCGGCGATGATAACCGGCGAGCGGCGATCAGCGGAACGGCCGACGCTAGAACAGCAGCTCGCGGGCCTTCGCCTTGACCGCGTTCCCTTCGAAGTGCGTCGGCCAGACGCCTGTGCGCGCGAGGAGGACGTCCTTGCGGAGCGGCATCTTCCTGTACGCCCGGCGGACGAGATTGAGCGGGTAGAAGCCGACCAGTCCGGCGGGCGCTTGCGCCTCTGCCGCGAGGAGGTCGAGGAACCGCTGGTTCTCCGGCTGGCCGCGAGTCCACTTCCTGTTCATGACGGCCATCCGCTTCGCGAGCCGCCGGTCCCAGAGCTGGCCGGTCCAGAGCGGACCTGCCCACGCCGTCCGATGGCCGCAGCAGGTCCTATAATTAGTGGTGCTCGTGCTGATCCCTAAGCAACGCGGACAATAATGCAGATACTTGTGTTGCCGCAGCACGGCGTCCGTCGCTTTCTTCCGTCGCTCGTTGAGGAGGAAGACGCGCAGGTAGTGGTCCTTGCTGTAAGAGTAGATGGGCACCAATGCCTTCTCGTACTGGGCGGCGACCAATTGCGCCTTCCGGATGAGGATGCGGATCCCGGCGTCGTGCATCAGGTGGTTGCGCATCGGTTCCGCCCAGTACTTGCGCCTGCCCGCGTCCGGATACGTCCCCGCGAGCGCGCTCGTGTCCGTGGCCGTCACGGCGAGGATGCCGCCGCGCTGCAGCCGTTTCACCGCGGCGTCGAGGAACGGGTTCGGCGTGCCGAACGGGTCGAGGTCGATGTACGCGAACCCCGTCGAGTCGAGGAGGAACTTGTTCGCTTCCGTGCAGGAGACCTCGATCTCTTCGCAGTTCAGGTCCGCGTCGTTCAGCTCGATGTTCTTCCGGATGAGCGCGGCCGCCTTCTCGTCATAGTCGTTGACCGCGAGCTCTTTCACCAGTCCGCGTTCCAGCTCGACGAGGAGCCGGCATTCGCGGATGCCCGTGCCGGCGAGCGGCGAGCCGATGGAGAAGCCGTCGAAGGGCTTCTCGTTTCCGCCGCCGCCCGTCTTCGCGGTCTCCGTCCCCCTGTTTTTCAGGCTCTTCGCGAGCCGTTCTTCCCCGAGGGTCTTGAGGAGGAGGACTGAGATGTCGCGGTTCACCTTCATCACGGGGTTGTAGAAGACCT
>DAHXMN010000183.1 GCA_027371725.1 Candidatus Woesearchaeota archaeon
TTCCCTTCTTCCCATGGAGAGGCTCTTCTTCGACAACGGCCACGGCGTGAAGCTCTGCGGCGTCCTCGAGATGCCGTCGACGGACGCGCCGATCGTCATCCTCAGCCACGGCTTCGCGTCGAGCAAGGAGTCGGGCACGTACGCCACGCTCGTACCCGCGCTCGCGTCCGCGGGCATCGGCTCGCTCCGGTTCGACTTCTACGGGCACGGCGAGAGCGGCGGCGAGTTCCGGAAGATCACACTGGCCGAGGGCGTGGAGGACGTGAAAGCGGCGCACGCGTACCTGAAGAAACGCTTCCCCTCGAGCAGCATCGGGCTCCTCGGCTCGAGCTTCGGCGGTGCGTGCTGCTTCTACGCGGCAGCGTCGCTCGACGTCATTGGCTGCGTCCTCCTCTGCCCCGCGATCCTCTACAAGGAACGCTACCTCAAGAAGACGGGAGCGAGCGGCCTCGCGGAGTGGAGACGGAAAGGATCGATCCCGTACAAGACCTACGACGGACGTACGCTCTCCCTGGACTACTCGTTCTACGAGAGCCTCCTCGGCTTCGACGGCGCGACGGTCGCACCGACGCTCGACGTCCCGATCCTCATCATCCACGGCGACCGCGACCAAGTCGTCGACCACGCGGACAGCGAGAAGATCGTGAAGTTCCTGCCGCACGGGAAACTCATCACGTTCGAAGGAGCGGACCACTACCTCCGCGGTCCCGGCGAACGCGAGCGCATCGTCAAGGAAGCGGTGACGTTCTTCAAGACTCTCTAATCCCGCAGGAAGCCGAAACGCTTCCCGTTCGCGGTCATCTTGAGGAAATGGGCCAGCCGTCTCCGGAACTCCTCCGGGTCGTCGCGGCGGTGCTCGATGTACGCGATCCGGACGCGCTTGTAGCTGTCGGGGAATGCCTGGAAGTGCTTCCACGCCTCCGCGTCCTTCTTGAGCGCGGCGAGGATGTCCCTCGGGATCTTCGGCGTGTCGTCTTTTTCGTTGAACGAGTGGCGGATCGCGTGGAGTCCCGCAGGAGTCATCTTGCCCCGGCCCATCAATCGGCGGACGTGCTCCTTGTTCAGCGGCGAGATCGGGCTCTTCTCCTTGCGGGGCGTGAACCGCTGCGCGTACGAGTTCTCGTCGATCCGCTTGACGATGCTGTCGATCCAGCCGAAGCAGAGCGCCTCCTCGAGCGCCTCGAGGTACGGGACGTGCTCCTTGCCGGACGCCTTCGTGTAGCGGACGAGCCAGATCTCGCGTTCCGTCGCGTAATGCTTGACGAGCCAGGCGCGCCACGCTGCGCGGTCCTTCACATAGAGCGTCTCGCCGATCTCCATCCGCGATGGAGAGCGGGGACAGGTTAAAAACCCTCCTCCTGGTCGTCCACTGGAGGGTTGTCCACTGGACAGCCGCGCGCAGCGGATATAAAGGACGGGCGCTTCTGTGGTCGCATGCTTACCGTCCGCTGTCCCGGGTGCGGCCACGACCAGAAGTGCCAGCCGAAGCCCGGCCCGCTCGCGCAGAAGGCGAAACGGTGCGTCTACTGCGGCCGCACGTTCAAGATACACACTTCTTTGCCGACGTCGCGGATCGTCAAGCCGTAGGTTTC
>DAHXMN010000184.1 GCA_027371725.1 Candidatus Woesearchaeota archaeon
GGCGAGCAGCACCATGACGATGCTCTTGCCGCTGCCCTGGGTGTGCCAGATGATGCCGCCCTGCCTGCGATGCACAAACTCCTGCGCGGCCTTCACCCCGAAATACTGGTGGGCGCGCGGCAGCTTCTTGATCCCGCCGTCGAACAGGTTCAAGGTCCAGTTCCCGCCGTTGTAGTGCGCCGTCAGGAGCGTCGCGAGGAAGAGCGGGAGCAGCTTGAAGAGCGCGAGCGCGAACGCGAGGCTGACGACCAGGGTGAGGGCGAGCGCCCAGGAGGAGATCGGCTCGTCCTCGCCCGCTGCCTGGTTCGCGCTCCAATTCAACTCGCGCGTCCCGATGACGAGCGTCTCGAAGAGGAGGACCGCGCCGCGGATGAAAGGGACCCTATCGAGCTTGTGGCGTTCCGCGAACGAGGTCTCGCGGCGGTGGCCGACGACGATCTTCCCCTTGGGCGAGCGGACCGCGGTGGCGACGTGGTGCTTGGACTTCATCATCACGCCTTCCATGACCGCCTGGCCGCCGATCAGGAGGGGAGCCTTCGCAGCGAAGAGAAAGAGGGAGGATATCCGTCTGAATAACCGCATAGGGAGGCAAACGGCCGGAAGTATATAAAACTACTCTCGGGCCTGGACGTCATGCCTGGACGTCATTCTTCTCCGTCATCAGCCTTCTCCACCATCGAGTATTTATACTGTCTCCGGCTGTCGCGGGCCCATGATCACGCGTGCAGCGAAGCCGGCCGCGATCCCGTCCGGGACGTCTCCCCCGCGTGCGCATCCGCCTGACGACGAGGACCCGCTCGTCGACGAGGCGCGCGACGCCCTCGGCAGCTACTGCTTCACCGCGTGCAAGGCGTCGTGCTGCCGCAGCGGCCAGCTGCCGCTCCGCACGCCCGTCGAGGTGGCGGTCGTCGCCGGCGGCCGCCGTGCAGCGCTGTTGCGCAGCAGTCGGCTCGTCAAGAATCCTGACGGCACGTCCACGCTCTCCCTCGAGCAGCCGTGCCCGCGCCTCGGCGCGGATTTCCGCTGCGCGGTCTACGCCGCCCGCCCGGCGGTCTGCCGCGAGTATCCGCTCTTCGTCTTCGGCGCACGCATCGTCGTCGCGCCGGCGTGCCCGGGAGCGGCCGCCGGCCTGCTCGACGCGCACCTCGCGCGGCTCCGGGAGAAAGGATATACAATTATCTGAGACGATCGCTCTTCCCGGGCGTCACCCTCCTGTTCGCTCTTCCGCTCTGTGGCGAATCGCTTCCGCGTGGTCGCCGGCTGCTCGCCGCACCGCTCCGGTATTTGCTTCTCCCGCGACACCCCGGACGGGGCATCCCCCGTCGCTCATCGCGTCTTTCTTCGCTACGCCTCGCCTTTTGGCCGGCGTCGCTCGGCGAAACGACGTTCTTACTTCCGGAACCCGTAGCCGGGCTTCGCCTCCTTCACCTCGATGGAGCCGAGCGTCCAGAGGACCGCGCCGAGGCCGAAGAGGAACGGGAAGACGAGCCACTCCCAGCCCTGGACGAGCGAGAGGCTGCGGTAGAAGATCGTCCGCGTCGCCGCCCAGACGGCGTAGTAGATCCCGATGCCGACGC
>DAHXMN010000185.1 GCA_027371725.1 Candidatus Woesearchaeota archaeon
TGGACAATCTGATCCCAGCTCTTCCCGGTCGGCGCGTTCGTGAAGAAGAAACTGAGGACCGCGACCTTCTCGAGCGCGTCGAGGGCGACGACGACGCCGTTCTCCTCGCGGACCTCGCGGACCGTCGCCCGTTCCGGCGTCTCTCCCTGTTCGACCTTCCCCCCGTACCCGTTCCACCGGCCCTCGCCGAAACCGCGCTTCTTCAGACCGAGCAGCACGTGGCCGTCCTTGACGAGATAGCAGAGCGTCGCGTGATGCATCATTTTGGGAGAAAGAAAAGCATATTAAAACTTTTTGCCGATTACCATCTCATTTCCGCGGTCCTCTCGGATCGCTCTGGAGAAAGGATAGGCCGCCTCGCCTGTTCTCAGGGAAACATATCCTGTAGCTCGAAGGATGGCTTATCTTGCTGGCCGCGATCCCGACTCTCCACGTTGGCTCCATCGCAAGCCATATCGGGGTCATCACATCGTCCAATCCACCGGAGCAGGGGACTGCGAACGGCTCTCCGCGGAAAGGCTTGAGATTCTCCGGGCTTCCCGGTTCGTATGTGATGAGGCAATACCTGATCCCCGGTCCGATCCTCATCCGGAGCATGCTGACCAGATTCTCCATCAGATCAACAGAGTGCGCAATACTCTCGATTCTCCCCCGCCTCTTTTAGAAAAATAGGATGAACAGGTTTAGTTGAACAACAAATTCAGTCGTTGTCGACTCTCGGCGCGAGGATGAACATGAGCTGCATCCGGTCCTTGACCGTGTAGTCGAGCTGGAGCGGGTAGTCCTTGCTGAACTGCACCGTCACCTTGTCGGCGAGCTTCGCGCCCTGGATCATCTTCTTCAGGTACTCGATGCTGTATTTCGACCGGGTCTCCTCTTTCGCCTCGATGCTTGTCCGTTCGTCTGGAAGCAGCTCGACTTCCGCCTTGCTCAGCTCGCTGCTGCTCGAGATCTGGAACGCCTTCGCCGAGGCGATGAACGCGACGCTTTCCCCGATGATGTCCACGTCCTCGATCGCGTCGTTGATCGCGGACGCATCCGTCTTTATCGTGGCGCTGAACTTGAGGCTGGGCACCTTCTGCTCCTTCTCCTCGACCTCAATCAGGGGGAGGAGGAACTCTCTCTTGCTCGTCCCTTTGAGCGTCACCTTAAGCTTCGCTTCGGGGTTCTCCAGCGTGAGCGTGTCGTTCGGCTTGACCCTCCTCAAGACCTGCTTCAGATCGTTCAGGTTGATCGCGAGCACGCGCTCGTTCTTCACGTCGTACTCGACGAAGCCGCTGCTGAGCAGCTTGTAGACGACCATCGCCACGTTCGCCGGGTCCATCGCGACGAGCTCGAGGCCGTTCTTCGTCACCCTGAAACGGACGTCCGTCACGAGGTCAGCGATGATGCTGACGCTGTCCTTCAAGAACTTGGTATCCGCGATGGTGAGCTTCATAGGAATGACCCCCTGCTACCCTCTGGCTCCCGAGAGCGGACCGGCGTATATAAATGTTTTGCGGAGGGGAAGGCCGCGTTGAAAGTGTACGTTGCCGGGCTTACGGCGAGCCGCCTACGGGAC
>DAHXMN010000186.1 GCA_027371725.1 Candidatus Woesearchaeota archaeon
GCGCAGTAGCTGACGCCCTTGCCGGTGAGCTCCTCCTCTCCCGGGATGCCCATGTGCCGGTGCTTGGAGCCCGTGGCGATGAGCAACTACCACTAGGCGTAAGCGGCATTTTTTTATATCCTCTCCAGTCTCTTCCCCGATAGAGGTGGTTCCATGGTCAACACGGTTCTTATCGGCAGGCTTGAACAGGCCACGACCCCGTTGCTGGTGCTCTTCACGTACGAGGACCAGGACTCGGCGGAGTGCAAGCGCATCGACAAGCTGCTCGGCGGCCAGCTCGCCGCGCTGCGGAAAGCGAAGGAGTTCGAAGGGAAGCCCCTCACCGCAGAGGTCGTCCGGACCGAGGGTCAGGCGTTCAAGAAGCTCCTCCTCGTCGGCCTCGGGAAGAAGAAGGACGTGACGCTCGAGACCCTGAGACGGGCGGCGGGCACCGCTGCCAAGACGGGCCGGGAGCTCGCTTCCGAGCTGACGATCCCGTTCCTCCCCGCGGGAAAGGCGAAGGGGCTCGACCAGGCCGTGCAGGCGGTCGCGGAAGGGCTGCTCATGGGCGATTACCGCTTCCTCAGGTACAAGACGCAAGGCCTCGACGAACTGAAGACCTTGAAGGGCTTCACGGTCCTCGTCGAGGAGAAGGGCCAGGTGAAGCCGGCGCAGCAGGGCCTGAAGCGCGCGGAGGTCATCGCCGGCGCGGTCAACTACGCGCGCGACCTGGTCACCACGCCCGCGGGCGACATGAGCCCGGCGGTCCTGGAGGCGGAAGCGAGGAAGCTCGCGAAGAAGCATGGCCTCAAGTTGACCGTCTTCCAGAAGGAGGATCTGCAGAAGCGCGGGATGGGCGCGATCCTCGCCGTCGGCAAAGGGAGTTCGGTTACGCCGCGGATGATCATCCTCGAGTACAAGACGCCCGGTGCGAAGAAGCATCTCGCGTTCTGCGGTAAGGGCGTCTGCTTCGACAGCGGCGGCTACAACATCAAGCTGCACATGATGGAGCAGATGAAGGATGACATGGGCGGCGCCGCAGCCTTGCTCGGCATGCTGGACGCGCTCGCCACGCTCAAGGCGAAGGCGCACGTCACTGTCGTCATAGGCGCGGTCGAGAACCTGGTGAGCGGCGACGCGTACAAGCCGGGCGACGTCGTCAAGGCGTCCAACGGCAAGACGATCGAAGTGCTGAACACGGACGCGGAAGGCCGCGTCGTGCTGGCCGATTGCTTGAGCTACGCCTCAACGCTGCAGCCGGACACGCTCATCGACATCGCCACGCTGACGGGAGCGGCGATGATCGCGCTCGGCACCGTGACCGGGGTATTGACGCCTAACGACAAGCTCGCCGCGAGCGTCATCGCCGTGGGCGAGGAGACCGGCGACCGCGCGTGGCGCCTGCCGCTGTGGGAGGACCACAAGGAGGACGTCAAGAGCGACCTCGCGGACGTGAAGAACATCGGCTACCCGATGCGCGCGGGCGTGACCGCCGGCGCCGTCTTCCTCCAGGAGTTCGTCGAGCGGCCCGAGAAGTGGGCGCACCTCGACATCGGCGGCGCCG
>DAHXMN010000187.1 GCA_027371725.1 Candidatus Woesearchaeota archaeon
CCCAGCCGCAGCTCCGGAAGAAGTTCGTCAGCGCGAACATCGCCCGTTTCTTCCCGTCGTCCATGCCGGCGAGGATGTTCCGCATGCACGGCGGGAACAATTCTTCCGGGATCGACTCCTCCGGCACGGCGTACTCGCGCTGCTGACCGCTCTTCGCGCTCTCCGCGACGGCCGCGAAGTCGAGCGCCTTGAAGAGGAGCTCGGCGGCCTCGCCGCGACGCGCGGCCGCGGGGTCGAGGAAACGGCGGAAAGACTTGACGTTCGCGGGCTTCGCCTCGTCCTTCTCGAACACCATGATGCGCTCTTTCGGGAAGACGACGCTCACCAGTTTCGATTTCTCGTGGAGGCTGTACGGCGTGCGGAACAGGTGACGGGAGGCGAGCAGCACGGTGTCGACCTCGATGAGCGCCTGGACGTTGAACCGCGGCTCGAACTCGGCGGAGCCGCAGTGGCCGCATTTGTCGGACGCGGACAGTGCCTGCGGCGTCATGACGCCGCCGCACCGCTCGCACTTCAGATACTCCGCTCGCTCGTTGGCGCGCGTGGTGTGGCCGCAGCTCCCGCAGAGGAAGAGCGGCTGCGCCTCCGCCTTCCGCTCCTTGGGGGCGCGGCAGCGGCGGCAGACCTCGACGACGAGCTCGCTCGCGTCCTTTCCCGTGACTTCCTTCAGCTTCTCGTAGCTCACCTTGTACTTCCGGTCGAAGACGATCGTGTTGCTCTGGACGCTGATCAGCTTCGTCGCGATGTGGTCGAGCAGGTAGCTTGCGATGGCGCGCGGCGCCTCGGGGAAGAGGTCCTTCGTCGGCCGGCCGTTCGCCTCGTCCGGGAATGCTTCCCACGGCACGCCGAGGTGGAACCCCTTGTTCCCGCTGAACTTGACGTTGACGCCCGTGACGCCGTGCTCCTCGAGCGCGGTGATGAACAGCTGCGCAGTCAATTTTGAGAAGAGCCAGTACGGGCAGTCGATGTCGAGGACGAGATCCCAACCGGTGCGGAGATCGTCCAGCTCCCGCCGCGAGCCGCCGGTCTTGAGGCCGAGCGGGTCGCGCCACCGTTCCTCGCTGCAGTGGAAGCTCGTCGCCCTCTTCGTCGCGAAGCTCAGCACGTCCGCCGGGTAGTAGAGCGCGTCCGGCCTTTTTCCGAAACCTTGGCCGAACCGCGGCGAGACCTCACGCTGCTCGCAGTCGGCGAGGATGGCTTCCTGGACGTCGCGCCGCTTGTACCACTGCAACGCGGCGGCGAAGAAGAACGGGTCGTCCATCGACAGCTTCGCCATGCGGACAAGGATGGGCGGGCGCTATTTATGTGTTGTTGTGGGGCGTCGCGTAGTCAGCCCACGAAGCAGGAGATTTTTCCGGGGAATGCCTTCCGGCCCACGACGGCAGGGTAGCGCCGCGTGTCTTCCGGATCCCTTCGCCGGGAGGCGGGCCCGGTAGGCCTCCTCTACGCCAGCCTGGGCGCCATCATCGGCTCGGGATGGCTCTTCGGTCCTCTCA
>DAHXMN010000188.1 GCA_027371725.1 Candidatus Woesearchaeota archaeon
GGTCGGCGCTCTGGTAGTCGTCCGTCGCGATGGTGCCGACGTAGAGATGGGAGCTGTCGGACAAGACGGTGACGTCCGGGCTCGGAAGCACCTCCATCGAGACGAGCTTGATATCCGAGAGGCCCTTGTTGACGAACTTGAGGATGACGCTGCCCTGCATCGTATCCGTCGTGATGGAGACCTGCTCCGGGTAGATGAGCAGCTCGGGCTGTGAGCCGACGACGACGCCGACGACTTCGTTCTGGGTGAGGGTGTTTCCCTGCTCGTCCTGGTAGGTGAGCGTCACGGGGATGCTGTACGCCTGCGCCGCCGCGTCCGGCGTGGAGATGAGGTCGAAGATGAAGGCGTACTGCTGGCCGCCGCCGAGCATGCTGATCGTCTGGCTGTTGCTGCCGTTGAGGGGGGCGAGGCTCGCGTTGCCGAGGCTGAGCGTCGCCTGGACGTTCTGGAGCTGCGTGTCGCCGACGTTCCTGACGAGCAGCGTCAGCACGCCGGTGCCTCCCTGCGTGATGATGTCCGGCGTGGTCGTCGCGCCGAGGATGGAGAGCGCTCCCGTCCGTCCCTGGACCGAGATGTTGAGGGTGCGCTGCAGGTAGTCGGTGCTGCCCTGCTCCTGGACGCGGACGATGAGGCCGTTCTCGCCCTCGTTCGCGTTCTTGTCGATGCGCAGCGTCGCTTTCACGAGGAACGTGCCCTGTGCGGGGACGCTCGGGAAGTCGTTGACGCGTTGGGACTCGCTTTCCAGGGTGAACGGCCCGGAGTCGAGGATCGTCAAGGTTCCGGGCTGCGAGGGAGTGCCGCCGGTATTCTGGACCTGTATCCAGACATCGATCAGGTCTCCCGGGTGCGCGGGCACGGGCTGGTAGTTGAGCAGGCTCGCGTCGAGGGAGCTGTGCGTCGTGATGAGGTCCGCGTTCGCGGCGAGGGCGTTGATGGCGAGCAGCGCGACAAAGAGGATGCTGAACAACGCGGTCTTCGTGTTCTTCTGGGTCTCGGTCATGGTCTTCTCCTCCGGATCGTTGGGTTGTTTTTTGTCCGTTCATGAAGATGACTGCTGGCTGGCGCTTCTTCGGGTGCTCGGTCTCGATGATGCCCGCCAGGGCCTCATCCTTCTCGTCGAGGATCTGGAAGTGCTCAGACGCCATCCGGAGAGGTAGTGGACTTCGGTTTATAAACGTAACTTTCGTCGTGCGTCACCATCACGATCGTGGTACCCTTCTCCCGGTGGAGCTTCTTGAGGAAGTCCATGACGGAACCGCCGGTCTTGCTGTCGAGATTGCCCGTCGGCTCGTCCGCGAGGATCACCGTCGGCTCGACGGCGAGCGCACGCGCGATGGCGACGCGCTGCTGCTGACCCCCTGACAGCTCGCCGGGCCGGTGGTCCATCCGCTCGCCGAGGTCGACCAGCTCGAGGAGCTCCGCGGCGCGGCGATGGCGCTCCGCCTCCGGGATGCCCTGGAAG
>DAHXMN010000189.1 GCA_027371725.1 Candidatus Woesearchaeota archaeon
CGGTTACGCGCTCGCGAGCAACCTCCGAGCGCAAGAGCGCGACGATGAGCAACAAGACCTCCGCTGCGGCCTGAGAGGATGAATCCCCCCTCCCAGATTTGAACCGGGGATCTCTCGGTGACGGCTGAGTGACGTTCATCCGGGCCGCCGCAGCGGCTTCGTCGGTCACTATCTACAGCCGAGCGCTCTAACCAGTCTGAGCTAAGGGGGGACCAGAGCTTTGCCGTCGAGAGGACGGATGCTCTTTAAAAAACTTTTGGGACGGGAAGAAGGAGCCGGAACGACGTTCCCCGTCGCGGCCGCAGCGGAGGTCTTGTTGCTCATCGTCGCGCTCTTGCGCTCGGAGGTTGCTCGCGAGCGCGTAACCGTCCCTCGCAACGTATCGCCAAAATCGCCCTGCATGCGCACGGTACGAAGTACCGGCGCGCCGGAACGCAAAGCGTTCCGTGCGAATCGGGCGATTTTGTGACATCGTTCCAAGGCGGCGGCCGCGACGACGGGGAAGGGGCAGGGACAATTCATTTAAACCCGCACGGTTCCGCCGACGGCATGGTGCACGACCAGGAGACGAAGGCGAAACTGAAGGCGGCGTCAGTCTCCATCCTCGCGAACTCCTCGCTCATCGTCGTCAAGCTCGCCGTCGCGCTCTTCACGGGGAGCATCGCCATCCTCGCCGAGGCGTTCCACTCGCTCTTCGACCTCCTCGCGAGCGTCTTCGCCTATCTCGGCATCCGGCAGGCGTCGAAGCCGGCGGACGAGGAGCACCACTACGGCCACGAGAAGTTCGAGAACCTCTCCAGCCTGGCGCAGACGCTCCTCATCGTGCTGACCGCGTTCTTCGTCATCTACGAGTCGATCGGGCGCATCCTTGACCCGCATCACACCGTCTCGAACATCCCCGTCGCCGCAGGCATCATGCTCCTCACGCTCATCATCGACATCGCCGTGGCGCGGTACCTGCATCGGATCAGCGGCGAGACGGCGAGCGCCGCATTGGAAGCGGACGCGTACCACTTCTCCACAGACCTCTGGAGCGCGGTCGCCGTCCTCATCGGCCTCGGGTTCGTCATGCTCGGCTTCCCCGTCTTCGACTCGGTGGCCGCCATCATCGTCGCGATCCTGATGCTCTTCGTCTCGTACACGCTCGGCCGGAAGTCGCTCCTCATCATGCTGGACATCAGCCCGCCCCGGGACGTCGTCGCGGACATGCGCGCCGCGATCCACGGGACGAGGGACGTGGAGAACTTCCACCAGCTCCGCGTCCGGCAGAGCGGCTCGAAGCTCTTCGCCGACGTGCATCTCCGCGTGAAGGGCAGCCTGAGCGTCCGCGAGGGGCACGCGCTCTCGCATGAAGTGAAGCGCAACCTGATGAAGCGCCACCGAGTCGAAGACGGGGAAGCCGAGCATGACGAACCCGAGGCCGATGAGGACGGCGACCGCGCTCCAG
>DAHXMN010000018.1 GCA_027371725.1 Candidatus Woesearchaeota archaeon
AATGCTGCCCCGCCGTCGTGCACGTCGGCGTACACGGTGTGTAGCACGTACTCGTGTCCGCCCACGCGCACGTTGAGGAACTGCAGACCTGGTCCTTTACCTGTCCCGACGGGCAACCGGAAGAGGTCGTCTGGGTGTCTCCAACGACGCAGCTTGCATAACTCTGACATTGTCCCCATGCAGAATAATCGCATCCGCCATCGCATGATGTGTTATAGAGTGCTCGTTGACATGTGCCGCAGGCCGCATAATTATACTCGACACAAGCCGGGCTATAATCGCATGTCGGTGTTCCATAGGAATGAACGACAATAGTACTCAGACTGAACAATGAGATGAGAAGCAAAACAATGATATATCTTCTCACCCTCATAGTCGGAATAGAAGGAAAACACCTTAAAAAGTTTATGACTTATCTTGGTGTGATAGTTAACCGAATCATGTTAAGATAGTCTTGGTCTGTTTCGGTAGGGTCACACACGGATCCATCATTATTGCTATCGTTGACAAACGGTGCAAAGCCCATCGCGTCCCCACTAAACTCTTGCTGTTCAGCGGGCGTTAGCATCGTGTTATAATTTTCTGCAATTTGGTCAAGTGAGCACACTACACCGGGGCAAGGCGTTGTGCACACATACGTGGTGGTGCCTGCGAGGGCGTCGAGATTGTTGACCTGCCAGATTTTCTTCACAATCTCCGCGCTAGGCGTGGTGGTCTGTTCATAGCCCTGACCGTGATCAACGACCTGAATCCAGACGCTGATGTCGTACTGTTGAATTGCCGTGAAGTTCTGCATCGGCCTCAACCGCGTGTCGCCGCTGGTGGGGTTGGTGTAGAGGAGGAGGCCGCCGGCCTTGCTCTGGTCGCTCGCTTGCGGGATGAGGATGTCCGTGCTTCCCGCGGGGAGGCCGCCGTTGAAGATGGTGCCAACCTTACCGACGGTAACAATTCCTGATGGGAGGTATGCGGGTGAGGCGTTGGTCGGTCCTGTGCCGTCGGGTCCATATGCTTGGTGATTGAGCGTGTTGTTGCTGGTGCTGTCGCCGGAGAGGACGATCTCCTTCTCCCATTGCATGCCGTTCGCGAGTATCCCTGCCTGCGGCTGCAGGTTGTTCTTCGCGCTGTACGGGAGGATGGGGATGTCCATGCCGCTGCCGTCCGTGTGCTCGGTGGAGGCGGTGAGGACGGGCTCGTCGCTCCCGCTGGCCTGGATGTAGGCGCTGCCTTCGTGGGTGTTCGGGTCGCTCGGGAGGGCGTTCGTGATCGGGACGGTCGCGTGCGGCGGGATCGTCACCTGGACCTGCGCGCCGTTCCGGGGGTCGGTGCCGATGAGGCCGTAGGACGCGGTCACGGTCATCGTGGCGTCCGTCGGGTTGAAGGCGAAGAGCTGGGTGTCGCCGTCCACGTAGGGGACGTACTGGCCGGGGTCCTGCGTGGACTCCACCGTCTGCCGGGCGGGGGTGAGCGGTTTCGGCTCCTGCGCGCGGAACGCGATGCCGGTCAGGATCGTCGCGGCGGCGGCGGCGCCGAGGAACGTGTTCTTGAGGATTTTTTCGAGGCTCATGGTCTTCACCTTCAGTTGTGCGCCCAGGTGGCGCCCATCGTCGTCTTCGGGCTGACGTTGAAGTTCCCCCCGTAGCCGGCCTCCTTCGCCAGTTCGGGGAGGATCGTGGTGCGGAGGAGGTCGTATGCGCCCGGCGCGTTCGGGCCGAACTTCACCGCGGGCGCGCCCGGGACGTTCTTCACGGGGACGGGCCAGGGGATGTTGACCTTGTTCGCGTCCTTCTTGTTGCTCTCGAAGGAGAGACGGTCGTTCACCACTCTGATCGGGATGTTGCCGTAGAGCTCGCCGTTGTTGGGGTTGCCGTCCGCGAACTGGAGGTACCACTGCGTGCACGCTTCCAGGTTGCCGCGGAAGGTGGCGTTGTACACCGGGTCCTGGAGGGAGAACGCGGCGATCTCCTGGGCGAACTTCTTCATGGCCTCGAAGCTTTGGGCGGGGTTGAGCTTGAGCGGCTTGGACGAGGGCTTGATCCACTTGTCCACGTAGAGCCGTCCGAGGAGCGTTCCCGGAGCGGTGCCCATGCGCTGGTAGCGCTCGTCGCCGAGCGGGGAGCTCGTCACGAGGGCGGCCTGGCCGCTGCCCGTGACGTACTCGACGCCCATCGTCGTGCCGGGCGCAAGGGTTCCGAAGAGCTGGGTCGGCGTGAACGTCGCCACGTCGTCGGCGTTGAGATCCTTGAAGATGACCTGTCCGAGCGTCCCGTCCGCCCCAAGCGTATACACGGCGATCCGCGACGCCTGGTGGCCGGTCACCGCGAGCAAGGTGGCGCCCGTGCCGAGGCCGAAGAGCTGGCCGTCATAGGCGAGGTCGTCGAGCGTGTAGAGGGGCGGCGAAGAAATGAATCCGTTCTGCCCGGTCTCGACGTCCACGATGGGGTCGGGGTACTGGTTGCCCTGGCTGTCCGCGCCCGGCACGATCGCGATCCGGGGTGCTTGCACCGTCTCCTCGACGGTCTGGTGCGCGCCGATCGTGTAGGCCTGACCGTTGATATAATCCGTGACGGAAACCTCGGACGGGTTGTTCACCCTGACGATGGCCTGATTGCCCGTCGTCGGGATGGTGATGTCCGCCTGTGCGGGCGTCGCGACGAGGAGGCCGCCGATGAGGGCGCCGCCGATCGTCGCTTTCCTGAGGATTTGTTCAAGTGCCATCGATTCTCACCTTCTGTCGCATCTTCCTGTATGTCCCTCCTCATATTTAAACTTTTCGGTGAGAGACTACTGACGAGTGACGAATGAGTTGTGCAATCACGTGCAAACAATCCCCTAAATTGGATGAATAGCACCACTTTGGTGGAAAGATATATAAATAAACGCCAGTTCATACCACCAGGGTGGAATGATTTATGAATGAAGAACATTGGAACAGACTCCCCGCAACAGAGAAAGAGCAATACCTGACATTCCACCGCACAGCGTTTGAAGAAGATATGCGTCACGCGGAGAAGAACGCCCTCGACTTCCCGCGCTGGAGCGTCATCTCAGGATACTATTGTATGCACGACATCACGAAACTCTTCCTCGCGAAGAACTATGACATCAAAATCGGAAGCCTCGATGCTCACGCAAAGACGATCGAGGCGCTAGAACACTTCATCAAAGACGGCGCACTCAAACAGAAATTGCTCTCGTTGCTCGCGGAAGCGAGCGACATCTATTACGACGCCGAGCGCCTCAAAGAACGGACGCTACCAACACTGCTCAGAAAGGGACGCGAAGAACGGCGCAAAGCCCGGTACTACGCAGACGCCGCAAACGAGGTGAACGCGCAGAAAACGCTGTACTTCCTGGACACCATCGTCAAACCCTATGTTAAGATCATCAGAGGACTGATGGACTGATGCTCCTCGACATCTGCTTCGGCACGCGGAGCGCGTGGAAGATACTCGCACTCTTCGGCGAAACGCCGGGAAAGGCGCTCTCACGCAGAAACATCCAACAGTTCACAAAACTCGGCAACAAGGCACTCTCCAAAGCGCTTCTCCTCATGGAACGATGCGACGTGCTACGGACAAAGAAGATTGGACGCACCACATATTACACGCCGAACCTCGCCAACGCATTCGTCACGCAAGCCTTCGAACTGGCGCGGCTCGAACGCGAAGCGCTCAACAACCTCGACCCGACAACCGTGAACATCCTCCGAGAATTCGTCTACGAACTCACGAACATCAATTTCGAGAACATCCAACGAATCACGCTCTTCGGTTCACGTGCAAAGCGGACGGACCATGCGGGATCGGACATCGACGTCGCGATACTCATGAGAGAACAGGATCCGAGCGACGAACTCCTCATCACCGCGACAATCGACCATATCCGCAAGCGCTTCGGCACGGAGATACAGCCACACTACTACACCGCTGAGGAGAAGGGTCCGCTGCTCCTCGAGATGAAGAAAGACGGCGTCAATCTCCTCTAAACGCGCCGCTCGCACGTCCGTACAGCGCCGTTCTCGCCCGTGCCGCGCCTGTAGCGCGTACGCTTTTCAATCAGGGAACGGATCCAGAAGCAGCTCCAGAAAGCGCTCGAGCACCCCGACATCGGCAAGCCGCTCCGCTACGGCCTGAAAGGGCGCCGCACCCTCCGCATCGGACCGTACCGCATCATCTACCGCATCGAAGGCGACATCCTCCCGGTCGTGACGCTCGGCAACCGGGACGACGTCTACGAATAGCTTTTTATACGCCGCGCCGTTCCGTACGGGGATGCCCGAAGAGACCGCCATCTGGACCGAGAAGTACCGGCCGAAGAGGTTCTCGGAAGTCCTCGGCCAGCGGGAGATCGTCGAGAAGGTCGAAGCCTTCGTCAAGCAGGGCAACATGCCCCACCTCCTCTTCGCCGGCCCCGCCGGCATCGGGAAAACGACCTTGAGCCTGGTCATCGCCCGCCAATTGTACGGGGACGAGTGGCGCGGTAATTTTCTCGAGCTGAACGCGTCCGACGAAAGAGGCATCGACGTGGTGCGCGTCAAGGTGAAGGACTTCGCCAGGACGCGCGCAATAGGCGACGTCCCGTTCAAGATCATCTACCTGGACGAGTGCTTCGGCTACGACACGAAGGTGATCATCCGAACGGCTGAAGGCATCGAGGAGCGGCGGATCGGCGACGTCGTCGAGAACGTCGACGCGGGGGAGGTCCTCTCCGTGGACGAATCCGGACGGCTCGTCTTCACGCCGATCAACGGCTTCCTCAAGCTCCCCCACAAGAAAGAGCAGGGATTCTACCGCGTCACGCTCAACGGACGCGTCATCGAAGCGACCGGAAACCATCTCCTCCTCACCCCTGACGGCTGGAAACGCGTGGACGCATTGACGAGGGGCGAACAGCTCCTCTGTCCCCCCGAGACCCCGCCTGTCCGGCAGGAAGGGCCGCTCCGCCCGGTCCAGTATGTCCTGACCGGCCTCCCTCAGGAGATCAAGGCGAAAGAACGGTATATCTCCCGTTCGCCCGAGAAGAGGGTCGTCGAGCTCCTCGCCGTCCTCCCCGAAGGGCTGACGCGGCGCGACCTCACCACGCTGAGCGGCATCGCCTCGCCGAAACTCTCCTCGATCCTCTCCCCGAAGAAGAACGCGTACTACCTCTCCCTCCTCCATCACGGGCTCGTCCGGAACGACGACGGACGGTTCACCCTCGTCGGGGAGAAGAACGCAGCGCTCGATCGCCTCTCCCGGATCAAGCGCGCACAGAACAGTCGGAACCAGGAGTACATCCGAACGACGCTCGCGGAGAAAGGGCTCTATCCCTTGCAGCCGGAGAAGGCGGCTATTGTCGCGCGGCTCGCAGGCCACCTCTTCGGCGACGGCTCCCTCAGCCTCAAGACGCGCTCGCTCTTCTTCTCCGGCAAGGAAGAGGATATGCGGCTGATCAAGGAGGACCTCGCCGCCCTGGGTTTTCCGAGCCTCGGCAACATCCGCGAGACCCGTTGGCGGAACGGCCGTTGCTGGTCGTTCGCCGAGTCGAAGATCGCGCTCCTCAGCGCCTTCTACTCCCTCGGCGTCCCCGTCGGGAAGAAGACCGACACGTTCGTCCGCGTGCCCGGCTGGGTGCTCCGCGGGGATGCTGTTGTCAAGCGCGAGTTCCTCGCAGCGCTCTTCGGCGCGGAAGGCACGACCCCCTCGTTCCGAGGGCGGACGATCAAGCCCGTCGTGGTCGCGCAGGCCAAGCGCCGCGACCTCGAGGAGAACCTGCGCGACTACCTCGACCAGCTCCGCCTCCTCCTCGAGGGGTTCGGCATCGCGGTCGGGACGAGGATCACGACGCGCACCAAGAACGTCCGAGCTGACGGCACGGAGTCCATCGAGGGCAAGCTCTGGGTGAAGAACAGCCGCGCCAACATCATCCGTTTCCTCGAACACGTCGGCTACCGGTACGCGGACGAGAAGGCCGCCGAGGCGGCACGCGTCCTCCGGTACCTCCGCTGGAAAGAGGCGCTCGGCCGCGACGTCTACCGCTTCCACGCACCCCATTACGCCGTCTGGAAGGAGAAGTATCTGGTTGGAGACTCCGCGTTCCACTACGTCATCGGCCTCGAAAAGATCGACGACCCCGCAGCGGTCTACTGTCTCCAGACCGCGAACCAGCGGTTCATCGCCGATGATGTCGTCGTCCACAACTGCGACGCCCTCACGAAGGAGGCGCAGCAGGCCCTGCGCCGTACGATGGAGAACTACACGCAGACGTGCCGGTTCATCCTCAGCTGCAACTACAGCAGCAAGATCATCGACCCGATCCAATCGCGTTGTACGGTTTTTCGCTTCAAGCCGCTCGCGAAGGAGGAGATCGTCAGGATCATCAAGAACGTGGCGAAGTCAGAAGGCCTGACGATCGACGCGAAAGGCGAGGACGCGTTGTTCACCGTCAGCAACGGCGACGTCCGGAGAGTAGAAAACTTGTTGCAGGCGTGCGCCGCCCTCAGCAAGAAGGTGACGGAGGACGTCGTCTACAGCATCGCCTCCTACGCGAAGCCGAAGGAGATCGCCTCCTTGCTGGAGCTGGCGAAGAAAGGGGATTTCGCAGGCGCGAAGAAGCAATTGCTGACCGTCCAGCTCGAGTACGGATTGTCCGGCAGCGACATCATCAAGCAATTGCAAGCGGCCGTCTGGCAGCTGAACGGCGTGGACGACCGGAAGAAGCTCGAGATGGTCAAGCAGTGCGGCGAGGCCGAGTTCCGGATGGTCGAGGGCAGCGACGAATTCCTCCAATTGGAGGCGCTCTTGGCAGCGTTCACGCTGGCGCTGCAGAACTAGGCCTTCTCTTTGCGCCACGCGCCGAGCGTCAGGCGGAGCTGTTTCTCGACGAGGGAAGAGACCGGGATGTTCCGTCTCTTCGCCTCGCGCTGCACCTCGCGGTACAACGAGGAGTCGATCGTCATGTTGACGCGCTTCTTCCTCGACAGGCGAGGCATCCTCTTCGTCCGCTCGAACTCGAGCAACGCGTCGAAGAGGTCGGCGTGCTCCCGGATCTGGCGGCGTGCGATGGCGACGTACTCACTCGATCGCATCTTTGATCATCTCCTCGATCTCCTGGACATTCGTGACGTTCTTCCTGAGGACGCGCTCGATCAGGCGGGCGACCTTGTCCTTGTCGGCGACGAAGCCGTGGACGTACGCCTCGGTCAGTATCAGCGCGGCAGCGGTCCGCTTGTTCCCGTCCTCGAAGACGTGGTCGACGAGGATGGCGCGGACGAGGTGCGCCAACGCTTTCGCCCAGTTCGTCGTGCGCTTCGCGTAGTCGAGCGCGAATTCTAAGCTCGACCTGTTCGCGTAGTTCCCGTTGTGGAACTCCTGGTTGATCGCGACGACGTCCTTCGCCGTAAGCATAGAAAACGTGTGTATAAGTGTGTATATTTATGTGTTTCGGTTCTCTGCATCCTGACGAGAAACAAGAACCCTCGACGGAGAGACAATCAGGCCGGCAGGTTGCGCCGGACGAGCATTCTCGAGACCTTGTCGCCGTACGGCAGCACCGTCAGCACGTACTTGACCAGCTCTGCGCGGCCGCCGCCGGACGGGAGCGCCTCATACCGGTCGAGGAACCGTTCGTGGCGGGACGAGAGGCTCTCCAGGACATCCTCTGAGGCGACGCCCTCCAGGCTCTCGATGCCGAACCGCTCCTCATACCGCGCCGCGCTCATGAGCGCGCGATCCAGGTGGAACCTGTTCGTCGTCAGGAGGAGCTGGTGCAGGCCGTGCTCTCGGGCGAGCCCGAACGAGAACTCGAGGTTCTCCGTCGTGTCGATCGCGCGGTTCTCCGCCCTGACCGCTGTCGCGGGGAGGCCGTATTTCTGCTCGAGGATATCCGCGTAGACCTCAGCGAGCGGCGCCCGGTCGCTGCCGAAGAAGCGGCCGCCGGTCACGATGACCGTCGGCGCGAGCCCGTCGTGGTAGAGCGCCGCGCCCGCCGCCAGCCGGACGTGGCCGTTCAGGTCGGGCCGCCAGCCGGAGAGCTTCTCTCTGCGCGGGTCCATGCCGGAGGTCAGGACGATGATGCCGTCGTAGACGGGTTCATTCATGGTGTTCCTCAGCAAGATGATCGGGAAGAGGCGCTTTTCATCTCTTCTGCGTCTCCTTGTCCGTCTCGTAGTTCTGCTCCCCGGCGCTTGAGCGCGAGCTCCTGGCCGGCACGCAGATACTCATCCGCGGCGTTCTGGGTCTTCAGGTCCATGGCCTTCGTGATGCCCCTATTAACCTCGTTCTGATAGTATGACGCATACCCGGCCGAGACCGGCGAAGGACGTCGCTCCGCCAGCCAGGAAATAGTCGACGTGGCCATCGCCGTTCACATCGATGGGCATCCGTACCGCATCTCGACGCGCACATGCTTCGCGTCTTCCACGGTCGGCGGCCGGGACGGCGCGTTCGAACACGCGATCATGCCGACGAGGCCGAGCGCCGGTCCCGGCGACAAGAGTGCGGATCTTCATGAGATTCCACCTCTTGAGAGAAAACGTTTGGAAAAGGGTTTATCGTTCGAGCGTTCAGTGGAGGGCGTAGTACTTGTACCGCATCCACGAGTCGCTGCCGTAGCTCCCGTACGGGTAGCCGTAGTACGGCTGGTACAGGTTCGGCACGCGCGCGACGCCGTAGTCCGGGTAGACCGGCTCGCGGATGTTGTAGATGTTGTAGTCCGCGCCGTACCGGGTGAGGCCGATCGGAGGGCTGATGTAGTCGTACATGCCCTGGTCGACGGGGAACTGCGAGGTGTACGCGCCGATCCGCGGCTGGCCGTAGCCGATGTAGTACGGGTACGGGTACGCGGTGCCGTATGCGCCGCCGCAATAGCTGCCGCCGCAGGCGAGCGCGGACGGCACGAGCAGGATCGCCGCGAGGACGACCATGAGAGCGGCCTTCTGCAGGTTCTTGAGCATCTTCATCTGTATCGACCTCTTTGTTGTCACCGTGTAGTGCTCGTAATTATATAAATGTTTCGTTTTTTTGCTTTTAATGAGTGGTAACATATTCTAGAGTATATTTATTTTTCCATATCGATAATTATTATTTCACGACGGAAGATTCCGCTCCCTCTGCAGGGCGCCGCGGCGATATCGTTCTCCCGTCCGGTCCGAGGCGATCGTCCGCGACGCGCGTAGCGGTTTGACGCAACGACGTAAGCCGTGCAGAGGAACCGCTGTGACTCTGCTGCGGCGTCAAGCGCGTCGCGGGGCTTTGTGCCAAGGCGGCGACAACGATTGCGTTGACCTGTCTAATGAGTCTAGTCTAATGATTCTAATAAGAACTCTCATGAGAAGGGAAAGAAGGAGGATAAAAAAAGAAAGAAAAAGGGAAAAGGGTTCTTACTTCCAGAGCCAGCCGAAGAGTCCCTTGCTCTGCTTCTCAGCTTGCGCCTGCGCCTCCAGCTGCGCCTGCGCCTGCTCCATCGCCTGCGCCTGCTCCTGGAGCATCGCCTTGACGTCGCTGGTGCAATTGCACGTCTCGCTCAATTGCTGGAGCTCCTGGATCCGCGTCTGGGTCGCGTTCACCTGCGTCTCGATCTCATCGGCCGCCTGGCTGTCGCCGCCGGCGAAGAACCGGACGAACGCGCTCCGCTGCCGGATCTGCTCCTGCGCCTGCACCGTCGCCTGGAGCGAATTATTGAATTCGCGCGCGATGGCCGAGACGTTCTGGCCGATGCCGCCTGTGCGGTTGCCGAGTAAGAGGAGAGCATGGACCGCGAGCCGCACCTGGTTCTCGTTCCGGACACGCTCCTGGTCGTCAGCAGGCGTGCGGTTCATCTCCCGCTCCATCTCCTGCTGCTGCGCCTGGAGCTGTTCCTGGACCTGCTCGCGGACGGTCGCACCATTGCCGTTGTCCTCGTTGCCCCGCGGACCCGCGCCTGCCTGCGTCTCGGCCTGCGTTTGGACCAGCAGGCCCTGTCCTTCGCCGCCCTGCTCGCCGCCTTGGACCTGCCCCTGGGCCGTGACGTTCATCTGTCCCGGCTCCCCGAGCGGACCGTTGGAACCTGCCGCGACGTTGATGCC
>DAHXMN010000190.1 GCA_027371725.1 Candidatus Woesearchaeota archaeon
CGCGGCAGAGGATCATCGCCGACCTCAAGACTGCGGGATTGCTCGTCGCGCAGAAAGACATCACGCACGCCGTCAACGTCCACGAGCGGTGCGGCACCGAGATCGAGTTCCTGAAGACGTGGCAGTGGTTCATCCGCGTCCTCGACCACAAGGAGAAGCTCCTCCAGGCAGCCGATAGGATCGAGTGGTACCCCGAGCACATGAAAGTCAGGTATCAGCACTGGGTGGAGAACCTGAACTGGGACTGGTGCGTCTCGCGCCAGCGGTTCTACGGCGTCCCGTTCCCGGTCTGGTACACGAAGACGGGCGAGATCGTCCTCGCCGACGAATCGCAGTTGCCCGTCGACCCGTTCACGGACCGGCCGAAGGGGCGCGAGAAGGAAGAGCTGCTGCCTGAACAGGATGTCTTCGACACGTGGATGGTGAGCAGCGTGACGCCGCAGATCGCGCTCGACTGGGCAGAACCCGAGAGCAGGATGCGGCTCTACCCGATGTCGATGCGGCCGCAGGCGCATGACATCATCCGGACCTGGGCGTTCTACACGATCACCAAAGGGATCTATCACAACGATGGCGTGCCGTGGAAGGACATCGTCATCAGCGGCCATGTCCTCGACCCGAAGGGGCAGAAGATGTCCAAGTCCAAGGGGAACGCGGTCGCGCCGCAGGACGTCATCACGAAGTACGGCGCGGACGCGCTCAGGTTCTGGGCCGCGGGCGTCAAGCTCGGCGACGACCTCCCGTTCATGGAGAAGGACCTCCAGACCGGGCAGAAGACCGTGACGAAGCTCTGGAACGCGACGAAGTTCGCGATCGGCCACCTGCAGGATTATCATGGCTTCGATGGCGAGTCATGGGTGATGGACCGCTGGATCCTCTCCAAGTTCAACCGCGTCGTCAAGGAAGCCACCGAGTATTTCGATCGGTACGAGTACAGCAAGACGAAGCTCGAGGCGGAGAAGTTCTTCTGGCAGACGCTCTGCGACAACTACCTCGAGATCGTCAAGGACCGGCTGTACACGCCGGAGAAGTACGGCGAGGGCACGCTCTCCGCGAAGCACGCGCTCCACACCGTCACGCTCGGCACGCTGAAGCTGTTCGCGCCGATCATGCCGCACATCACCGAGGAGCTGTACCAATCGCACTACAAGAAGAGCGACGGCTGCAGTTCCATCCACCTGAGCAGGTGGCCAGAGTACCGGGAGGAACTCATTGATGTCGAGGCGGAGCGGCTCGGCGATGAGGTCGTCGTGATCGTCGCCGCCGTCCGGAAGTTCAAGTCCGAACGCCAGTTGAGCATGAAGGCGCCGCTGAAGAAGCTCGTCGTGACGACGCAGCTCGACCTCACCCTCGTCGAGCAGGAACTCTTGGCGGTGACGGGCGCGGAGACGATCGAGCACAGGAAGGGCGAGTTCGGCGTCATGATCGAGCCATAGCTTTTCTGT
>DAHXMN010000191.1 GCA_027371725.1 Candidatus Woesearchaeota archaeon
ATGATGGAGAAGATGATGAAGCATTCCGAGAGTGATTCGTCTGAAATGATGGATATGTGTAAAATGATGATGAAGAACAAGATGGCGAGGTCAATTTATTATTACTGAAACTCCACGAGAGATCGGAGCACGCCTTCCGCTGCGACATCGCTTCGACCGGCGCAGCCGGGATCGTCTCGTTCCTCGCGAGCGTCTCCTCCGACCCGGTCTTCCCCGGCTACCCGTACCCGCTGATTGAAGCCGACCGGATGGCGCGCGTCTCCAACCGGGAGCTCGACGCCGCGAGGATGCGATTCCGGGCGGAGGCGGGTGCCGGCTGGCAAGCCCTCAAACGCCGCAGCCGCGGCTCGGACGCGCACGGGATACTCGACCGGATCGGGTGAGACCGCAATCGTTTTAAAACGAGCCGCCTACGGGGAGGGAAAAGAGGTGGCTGAGTGGATTCTTTCGATGTCGTCACGATGGGTTCGGCTACCCAGGACGTCTTCGCACGCACCGACGCGGAGACCGTGACGATCCGGCACGGCGGCGAGAAGGAGACGCTCCTCGCGTACCCGCTCGGCACGAAGATCCTGATCAGCGAGCTCGACTTCCAGATAGGGGGCGGGGGAACAAATACGGCGACGACGTTCAGTCGGCAAGGCCTCAAGACGGGGTTCCTCGGCCGGATGGGGGACGACGACTCCGGGAAGGCGGTGCTCCGGTTCCTGCGGAAGGAGCGGATAGCGTTCCTCGGCGCCGCGGGCGGACAGACCGGCTTCTCCGTCATCCTCGACTCCGAGGAGGACGACCGCACCATCCTGACGTTCAAGGGGTGCAACGACCGCCTCAGGGGAGAAGAAGCGACGGCCGGCGGCTGGTCGGCGCGGTGGCTCTACTGCAGCTCGATGCTCGGCGAGAGCTACGAGACGATGCTCAAGACGATGGCCACCGTGAAGAAGGCGGGCGGCGCGGTAGCCTTCAACCCGAGCATCTACCAGGCGAAGAGGGGGTTGGGCACCCGCCAGAAGGCGCTCAGCCACGTCGACGTCCTCATCCTGAACAAGGAAGAGGCAGCGACATTGGTCGGCCACCCCGCGGGCCTGCATGACCTTCTCCGCGTCCTCGCGGCGGCCGGGCCGCACACGGTCATCGTCACCGACGGCAAGGAAGGCGCCACCCTGTTCGACGGCGAGCGGTTCCTCTCCGTCAGGCCTTCCCCGGAGGCGAAGGCGGTGGAGACGACGGGCGCGGGGGACGCGTTCGCCTCGGGCTTCGTCGCCGGCCTGGCGCGCGGCCTCGCCACGCGGGAAGCGCTGCTCCTCGGCATGCTCAACGCGGAAGCCGTGATCGGCCACTACGGCGCGAAGGAACGCATCCTGACGCGGAAAGAGGCGGACGCGCTGCTCGCCGCGGAGAAACGGGACGTGAAGGAAGAGCGCCCCGCGTCCTGAATA